>USFH01000185.1 GCA_900553925.1 uncultured Clostridium sp. | reverse complement strand
GAGCACCTCCTTGCCAAGGAGGGGGTCGCGGGTTCGATTCCCGTCTCGCGCTCTTTTATATTTTATATATAAGAGGATATCCAAATGAGATATCCTCTTTTTTATATTTAAACACATCTATGCTCGAAGGTTCGATCTTGTTGTCTGCCGACTCGATCGGTGCATAAGCGTGGCGTCCACTAGACGCCATGCACCGTCTCGCGCACTGGATGAGTCCCTATTTGAGTCCGCGTTTGGAGTATTTTCTTCTTTTTTCATATACTTGCTCCAAACAGAAAATTTGCTACTGATTAAAATTGGAGTAAATTCCTAATTATGCAGCAATCTACTCAAATAAAATTTTTCGTTGTTTTTGCAAATTTGGAACAAATCACTCTTATTAAGAAAATAGCTCCAAAACCTACCTACTTCTATTCCCCCTGCATTGGAGCAATATGAATGTAATCAAGCGTTTTACTCCAAGTGAAATTTTCCGGTAACTATCTTATTGGGGCAAGCACCGCAAAAATCATACATTTACTCCAATTTGGTAAACAAGCACCGCAAAAATCATACATTTACTCCAATTCGGTAAACAAACACCGCAAAAATCATACATTTACTCCCATTCAGTAAAATTTCAGCCTGCCAGTAGGAATTCATAAAGTGAAAACAGGAATGCCTTTCATAAACCGCATTCCTGTCTCCGCCATAATTTCTAAAAAACTCTATATAACCATATCTAATAATCATATCCACAATCAAAACTATAATTATCAGAATGTTCAATTATTATTTCTACAAAATTTCTACAAAGAATCCACAAACCGCATAAACGCAGCCTGCCCCTCTTCCGTCCGCTTATATACGCCCGCACATTCAAGTACCTTTACGAATACCTTGCTGATCTCATCATGCAGGATCTCTGTGATATTCTCCGCGGTAATCTCATAGTTGCCAATCCATGCATCTACCCAGTCTGCATGCTTCTCAATCAGTGGATTCTTGCGGATATCCTCTCCAGCTAAGATAGCCTTGGATAATTCTGCCATCTCGCCCTTCAGACGTGCCGGAAGTACCGCAAGTCCCATAACCTCGATCAGACCGATATTCTCTTTCTTGATATGATGCAGGTCTGCCGATGGATGATAGACGCCCCACGGACATTCTTCCGTTGTGATATTGTTCCGGAGCACAAGATCCAATTCGAGCTTATCGCCGTGCATCCGCGCAATCGGTGTGATTGTATTGTGTGGGACACCATCCGTCTCACTGAAGATAAATGCATCCGCATCCGTGTATGCCCGCCAGCTTGTAAGGATATGGTCGGCAGCTTTCGCCATCACTTCCATATCATCCCCCTGCAGACGGATGACTGACATCGGCCATTTCACGATACCGGCTGTGATACTCTCAAATCCCGGAATCACAAACTTGCGCTCACAATCTGCCTTTGCCATCGCGAACACATAACCACCACCCTGGAAATGATCATGGCTTAAGATGGAACCTCCAACGATCGGAAGATCCGCATTCGAACCAGCCATATAATGTGGGTACTGTCTTACAAAATCCAGAAGTTTACGGAACACCGCATAATCAATCTTCATTGGAATATGCTGCTCATTGAAGATGATACAATGCTCGTTGTAATATACATAAGGCGAATACTGCAAATAATAATTCTGTCCATCCAGCTTGATCGGAATTACACGGTGATTCTGTCTTGCCGGGTGTGAGAAATGTCCTGCGTAGCCTTCATTCTCCTTGCAGAGCAGGCAAGCCGGATATCCGGATTTCTTCGCCTGTCCGGCCTTCGCGATATCGCGCGGATCCTTCTCCGGTTTGGACAGATTGATTGTGATGTCGATCGGACCATATTCGGTGTCTGTCACCCATTTCTCATCCTTTGCGATACGGTCTTTCCGGATATAATTCGTAGCCTGACTGAACTGATAATAATAATCGGTTGCTTCCTTCGGGCTTTCCGCATAACGCTTCGCAAATTCTGCCCGTACTACACTTGGCGGTGGCGTAATACAGCCCATAATCTTCGTATCGAACAAATCCTTTGCTGTTATGGTATCTTCTTTCATGATGCCATTTTCATGCGCATATGTCATCATATCCTCTAAAATCTCACAGACAGCTCTTGACTCTGTAATCTCCGGATTCTCCTCGTACTCCATTACATCGAACAACTCCAGCAGACGGTTCGTCGCATACACCTCATCTGCCTCGCAGATCAGACCATTGTTCTTACCATATATCACTAATTCACGAATCAGATCTGTAATCATAGTGATTCCTCCATTCTTTATCTTCCATCTTATTTTACAAGCAAAACGTCCGTTTCATCTAAACCGGCGATTTTATATATGTGATGTCACATGCTTTTCAAATCATCATGCTTCTATATCAACATTCTTTCCTGTCACATCACTACCATCGCCAAAAATTACGCCAGCACCTTCATACCGCCATACTTACGGATCTTGAGCACCTTGCACGCATCTGCACCGAACAACCGGTCCATCGCTGCACGATATCCGGATACAGCCTCGTTTTTCACAAATGCCTGAATCGTACCTGCAAATCCACCGCCATGCACACGGGCAACGCCAGCCCCACCTGCAAGCGCGATTTCACTGACCGCCAGCGCCAGTGACACATTCTGGTGCATCACATCATGGCTTGTGTAAACATTCTGCAGATACTTAAATGAAGAATCACCGGATTCCTTTACCTTCTGCAAGAATGCATCGATATTACCTGCCTTTAACGCATCTACTTCCTCTTCTACACGCACATCCTCACATAAGAAATGCAGAGCACGCAGTACGGCACGATCCCCAAGCTTCTCGCGCAACTCCTGTGCGTGGCTTAAGATATCCTCGATTGTAAGTCCAAGCAGAACTTCCTTGCCAAAATACGATGCTACAGCTTTCATCTCTGTTGGAATGGCTGCATAATCGGCGGTCAGATCTGCATGGGAGCCCTTCGTATCTGTGATACAAAGGCTGTATCCATATGCATTTAAATCGAAATCCACTTTCTCAACTTTTGGATCTTTCACATCTGCAAAATCAATGTGCACAAGGTTTCCTACCGAGCAGGCTGTCTGATCCATCAATCCACAAGGCTTTCCGAAATACACATTCTCTGCATACTGTCCGATAATTGCGATTGTGACTGCATCAATCGCACCATCATTATACAGATAAGAAACAATTGTTCCGATCACTGTCTCGAAGGCCGCTGAAGAGGAAAGTCCTGCACCGATCAAGACATCACTCGTGATATATGCCTGGAATCCACCAACTGCGTAGCCTCGTTCCTTCGCTCCCGCAAGCACACCTTTGATCAGAGCAGTTGTCGATTCCTTCTCCTCTTCCTTCAGAGAAAGATCATTTCCATCAATTACGATCTCATCATAGCCATCCGATACAAGACGGATCTGCATATCCGGAAGCTTCTTCACGATAGCAATCGCATCTAAGTTGATGGATGCAGCAAGTACCTCTCCATGCTGATGATCGGTGTGGTTTCCGCCAACCTCACTTCTGCCCGGTGCACTGTAGATTTCCACTGCATCTGCTCCATATAACTTCTCGTATGTTTCAATCGCTGCCACATAACGATCCTTCTGATATGGAAGCACGTCTGCATCCACATAGATATCAAGCAATACATCATCATATGCACCTGCCTGTAGATTTTTCTTTAATTCTGTTGTCTGTATCATATCGTTCCTCCTTTAATCACATGTATAACTATCTCGTTGCAGTAAGCCGCCGGAACCGGTTCCGAATACAATCATACCGGTTCCTCCTTGTTACACCCAATATATCATGCGTTTAGTAAACGTGTCAACTGTTTTACTAAAGTTTACTATGATTTTTTTTAAATTAATATAGACTTT
>USFH01000184.1 GCA_900553925.1 uncultured Clostridium sp. | reverse complement strand
TCCATGGCTCAGTGGCGGCTTGTTTGAACATCGTGTTCAAACATTGCTGGAAATCTACAGAACATCAAGAACTTCTAAGTTCCAAACATATTATATTTTCAAAAATGGATGCAGACGCATATACAAATCTACGCACGTTTCGCTAACTATGTTCAAATTCAACCTTTCAATCAATTATACACTTGCCTTGCCTTAAACGCACCATCCAATGCCCTTACTAAACCTTCCGCATCGCACTGTTCCGGGACGACATCGACGGGCAGGCCACATTTTATAAGGGCGTCTGCCGTTACCTGCCCGATTGTGCCAAGTACAATGCGCTTCTTTCCTTGTGCCGGCGTCCATTCCGACTGTCCGGTCTCGGCAAGACAATCCGCAAATGCATGTACCCCGGAGGCACTTGCAAATAAAATTGCATCGTAATTATTCAAGTATTTCCAGTTTTCGGTCCGTGTGCCACGCACATCGTAGATGGAAAGAATCTCTGCGTCGATCCGGTGTACAGACAGAATCTGTTCTAAGACCGGGCTTCCTTCCTTCGCCCGCGGGATCAAAACCTTTTCTCCTGATTTTACAACGGTATAAAGCCCATTTGCAAGACTTTCTGTCGTATATTGCTCCGGTATATAATCTGCATAAAATCCATACTGCTCCAGTGCCTGCGCACAGCCACTTCCAACCACGGCGAATCGGATATCTGCAAACTTCCGAAGATCAACTGCACACACGCGCACCCGGTCAAAGAATAACCGGATTCCGTTCTGGCTTGTAAATACGATCCACCGGTAATCTGACAAATTCTGAATTGCCACATCTAACCTTCCCATATCCGGGCACGTTCTGACATGCATATCACAGATTGAAAATAGCGATGCGCCTTTTTCTTCCAGCAGTCCGCGCAGCTTCTCCCGGAATACAGCCGTGCCAACAACACCAATCTTGCAGCCATCAATTGCACTGCGCTTCTTGTCCTTCATCGTGCAGGCAGCTGTCTGCCCAACGACTATGATTGCCGGTGAAACAAGCTCGTTCTTCGAAACAAGTTTGCCGATCGTCCCTACCGTACCGCACACGATTGTCTCTCCGGGCAGCATGCCATTTGAAATCACACTGACCGGTGTCTCCTCCGATTCCCCCTCTTCGCGCAGTCTCTGCATAATCGGTTCCAGATTCGAAAGTCCCATCAGGAACACACTGGTTCCCTCCTGTTTATGAATGTTCGCAAGCGCATCTGCCTCGCCCTTCTTCGTATGTCCGGTAATCACATGAAAGCTCCGGCTCATCTCCCGATGCGTCACAGGAATTCCAATCACCTCCGGCACTGCAATCGCAGAAGTCACACCCGGAATCACCTGAAACGGAATATCTGCTTCCTGCAATGTAAGGATTTCCTCGCCGCCACGTCCGAACACAAACGAATCGCCGCCCTTTAGGCGGACAACATTCTTGTATTTCCCTGCGGTCTCTACCAGAATCCGGTTGATTTCCTCCTGCTTCTTATAATGCGCACCTGCCTGCTTGCCGACATAGATCTTCACACAATCCGGTCGCACAAGATCGAGAAGTTCTCCCGTTCCAAGCCGGTCGTAGACTACCGCATCGCACGATTTTAAGATCTGCAAGCCTTTGTATGTAATTAATCCCGGATCGCCGGGACCTGCTCCGATTAAATATACCACTTTTACTGTCCTTTACTGTTTTGTTTCTTCCACATAAGTTTGATATGTATATCTCGTGTCCCTCTGTCATGCAAAATTTTATCACATATTTGACATTTGCTCTACATATTTTAATATGACAGGAGGACTTTTATCCATCTCCAACGTAAAAAGCCCGAAAGTATCTACTTCCGAGCCCTACCCTTTCATATGTTTTACCAATTTTTTTCTACAAATGCTTCCGCTTCTTCCTTCGTCATGTGGCAGTTGTCCATCAATTTCCCATCTGACTGCCTCCGATCATCTTTATCAAACAATCCGTCGCTTCGCCTATGGATACCTTCATCTTCATGAATCAACAGTTGCTCGTTCGTATACTGATGTACATTCACAAGCCGGTATGTAAAGCTTGGAATATACGATGCAAATATCTCATTCATAAAGATCCGCTCACTCACATTCATCGCCGCCGTCCACATTCCGGTTCCCTCATAATACACGACCGGAAATATCGGTGGATATCGAAAATCCCTGCTTGAACATGTGATACCGGTCGGTCACATCCTCAATGTCCTCCGGCTACACATTTGCCAGGATATCCAATCCTGCATAATCCCGCAGAAACTTGGCACAAAGTACATGATTCTTAAACACCTCTTTGTTGTTCACATCCCGTACCTGCCCAATGTGAATCTCTTCCGTCTGGTTATTCAATTTTTCTGCCATAACGTCTCCTGTTTTCAAATGTCCTGCACCATCCACACGACTCATCAGCAACATGGTTGTGCCTTGTTATTCTCTCCGAGATCTTCATATTGATATTTCAGAATTTTGTAATAGTATACAGGAGGGACGTTTCTTTTGTCACGATATTAGAGGCAGCGCTCTAATATCGTGACAGATACTACGTCCCTACTTGTTATTACAACCAGCCGTGTGCTCGTAAATATTTATCCGGGATACGAAATTCTAACTCTTTTTGTAATTCTTTAAAAAAAACACCAAAATCTGCTTCATCCCACCATTCTTGTGAATTATTCAATGCAATCATTCTATCGCCAGATATAATATTACACCCGAATCTTCCTTGGTCATAGTTTAATCTTATAACGAAGTAATTATAAGCTTCAAAATCTATACTAAATGCTCTATGATTAACATCATCATTTACATTAAAAATACAAAAATTATCCACTTTGTCTCCCATTTTTTCCCTTGCAATCGTACTAAATCGAATTGCCATCTGATGTGTATCATTTAATTTCTTACCAATATCCTCCCCATTTCTATCAAATTCCTGTATCCGTGATTCTGTATATGAACCCGATTCAATTGTTCCATCAAAATATTTATCCAATGTCATATTTTTACTGTTCTTTACTGTTTTTTTCTTCCACATAAGTTTCATGTGGATCTCATTTCCCAAAAGCGCACCTGATACCAGAACAATCACACCTCCAATCATAAAGAACTTAAATGGATCCCACTCCATATCCTCTGCCACATAAATCTTCGCCGGATTCTTCGGATCATATGTAACTGTCACCTTTGCTCCTACGCCCTGATTGGTAGCAGTTGTTCCATTATAGCCTTCATACCACACACCATCAACCTGATATTTCACATGCACATCATAATATCCCTGTGCATACCTTTTCCCCTGCAGTCTTGCAGTTGTATAACTGGTCACTTCACCCTCGGTTGAAACCACTCTTTGTGCAAGATTCTTCTTGTACTGCACGCGCCAGAAACCGATTCCTAACAGCACGATACCGATCAGAAATACCCCACTCAAGATCACAGTTGCATTTACACCACGACGTTCCCCACGGATATTTCCGAACTCCTTCCGCTGCTTCTGCAATCTCTCTACCCATGCTGATATTTTTTCCTCCGGGTTTATTATATCTATGAAATTCTCTTTCTGCAATCTGATTGTCTTTCCACGCATGGCACTTTTGAATTCGCGTTCGGAAATATAATATCCCTCATATTGTTTTGCATTCCGATCGTTTTTGAAATACAAATATACCTCTTTTACTCCAATCATCAGATGATATATCTTGTCCTCACCTAGATGTTTTTCCTCTTGTACTTTAACCACAATCTTACCCATTTAATAACCTCCTTATGTCTTTAACCCTTACATAGGGGACGCTTCTTCCGTCTCGAAGAGTGTCCCTCTGTCTTATTAGCAGGACGCAGGGACGCTCCTCATGACAGATGCTACGTCCCTACTCACTTCTGA
>USFH01000183.1 GCA_900553925.1 uncultured Clostridium sp. | reverse complement strand
AATGCCACAACCTTGAAGTATGGAGAAGATATAGACGTATTAAAGAGGTACTTACCAAGAGGCATGTTTGCATCTTTCGAAGCGACCTTATTGTAGATAAAACCCGGAGGACAATGCAGAAAAAATGGAATTCGCTCAGATATAATATGTTTGCAGTTTTAGAATTACTTGGGACTCCTTCTATATAGTAGCAATGCTTGAACACGATGTTCAAGCAAGTTGCCACTGAGCCATGGATGGCGAATTGGCAACGGTTGCGCATATTGTCATTATATAGATTAGGAGTGCCTAGTAATTCTTAACTGCAATACAGTATATCTGAGCGAATTCCATTTTAATGTATTGAACTTCGGGTTTTACTTACAACCAACCTTCGTCAGATGCGAAACATCCAAGTAATCCGCGATGCCATCCGCGTAGTCTGTTGGAACTTCCCCGGCGACGAGCGGTTTCAGATATGCAATCATTTCTTCGGTCACGTCGTGGTGGTCAGGCGTGATCCAGGAGACAGGCACTTCCTTCGCCTGATTTGCAACTTCACTGACCGGAGTATTGGAAAGCTCGTAGGTGTATGGCGCATCGGACAGACGATGCAGACTTACCATCTGTGCGCTTTCTCCGTTCTTGGCAAGGACAACTGCGTGTTTGCCGGAGAGGAACGATTCCGTTAAGTCTGTCATGCTTGCCATGTGTCCGGCGCAACGCTGTAAGACGTTGACCTCGACCGAACGAACCTTGATGCCGAGCTTTTCCTTCACGAGGTATTCCAGCGTCTTTCCGGCACCGCTCAACTGTGCATGTCCAAACTTGTCAGCGGCAGCATCGGTAGCAGAGATGTAGTTGCCGTCCTTGTCGCGGATACCCTCAGAGACAGCGACGATAACATTCTTATATTTCTTCACCATTTCCTTTAAGTCTGTGATGAACTGCTCCTTGTCGAAGGCAACCTCCGGCAGGTAGATCAGATGTGGCGCAAGGCTGAATTCGTTTCTTGCAAGTACGGAAGCTGCAGTCAGCCAGCCGGCATCCCGTCCCATAATCTCGATGATATTGACACTCTCCAAGTCGTAGATATAGGTGTCGTAGGCAATCTCGCGGATGGAGCTTGCGATGTATTTGGCAGCAGAACCAAAGCCCGGTGTATGATCCGTCATGATCAGATCGTTGTCGATGGTCTTCGGCACGCCGATGATACGGATGTCATTGCCGATGGAAGCGGCGTAAGCGGACAGCTTAGCGACGGTGTCCATCGAATCATTTCCACCGATATAGAAGAATGCCCCGATGTTCATCTCCTTGAAGATCGAGAAGATTTCCTCGTACATCGAAACGTCCTCGCTCATATCCGGCAGCTTGAATCGGCAGGACCCAAGGTACATAGCTGGCGTGCGGGCAAGTCTGTGGATGAACGCGTCATCCTTATCGGACAGATCCAGAAAATGTTTCTTCAACACACCCTGAATTCCGTGGATCGCACCATAAATTTTATCATATATTCCGAAGTCTCTGGCAGCGGCTACAACGCCCGCGAGAGATGCATTGATAGCGGCTGTCGGTCCGCCGGACTGTGCAACGATACAGTTCATAATTCGTAATCTCCTTGTTTTTCATTCATCTGAATTCGCAATCAAAAATGCTTTCATTTACATTTTTCTATATGAGCATAATAAAATCCCATATAAAATGATAGTAACATATTCGAGGCAGGATAGCAAACAGAAAAGTGGGCGTACAGCCTGCAAATAGCGAATGAAAAAATCGGTAAAAATTATACAGCGCGTATGAGGAAAAACTGAAAAACGCAAGGTATAGTAAATGTAGACAAAGATGGAATTCCCATCATTATTAACGAAAACAGGGAAAGAAAGGAGGAAGATGAGCCAGGAGTTATTAGGAATCAGGGAGAAGGCAGTATTTCATTTACGGAGGCTGACAGACGAGCTTCGGATTCTGGTGAAAGTTTGGATGTAACCATTGGACAATGTAGGTTTTCATTTACGGCAGGTGGAAAGAAGATGAATGGCGGGATAAGCATTTACGAGCAGCATCTGAGCCATGGAATTATGGAGGGATTCTTAAGACCCGAGGCTCCATGGACGGTTTAGTTCATGCAGCTGCCCGCTGCATGGATAACGGAATCAAAAATAAGTATAGGATAAGAAAGGAAAAATTAAATTATGGAACAGAATATGGATGGAAAATACACATACCATCTGACGGATGGCATGGATGTGAAGAGTGATATCAATATCAAGGACATTCGCACACCGCAGGAAGCACAGGAACTGGCAGATGGCTTTCTCCAAAAGCTGGAGGAACTCTGTGTTGAGAGAGAGCTTTATTATGATTGCTCGAATCCTTGGGATGGCGATGCAGCAGAGCAGAAGGAGAAAGAGAATATGCAGAAGGATTTGTTCGTAATTGTAGATAAATCTGCGAGGGTGGCACTTGGAATCCTTGAAAAGCATGCGGGAGAAGACGACGAAGTCCAGAAGTATATTACGAGATTCTTAAAACGTATAACATTGGCATTCCAATATCTGCAGAAGAAATACAATGAACTTCTTGATGAATTACGGGAGCTTGCCAAGGTTAAAAATATATATGATACTGCTTTCTTACGGCAGTTTTATGAGTTTGATGATTTGAAATACAAATATTTCCAGGACGTCTACAATAAAGAGTATTTTAAAAATTTAGGTAAAATTGCAGATTTCTGGGAAGAAAAAAGGCAGGAATACCATGTGAATGTGGACGAAGACGAGGATGAAGAGGAAGAACCTGACATGGATGATGATTACACACCGGAGCCAGAGCCGGAACTGTACTTTGATCTCGACGATCTGGTATAGATCCGGTTACAGAAAAGTTTAAACTATGAGTACAATGACAAACTTCAAAATAGCGGGTACACTATCTTCAGATTGATACAAAAGTAATGGAATATTACCGATTATGAGGAGGATTAGAGAATGGAAAAGATGATTGTAACACAGGCGCTCGATGAGAGAGATTTGCTGAAGAAGAAAATTCGCGATGCAATTGCAAAGTGCGATTTCGTAGCTGTGCAGAAGCCGGGCGACGATGTTATTGCACAGGATAAGCAGAAGGTGGCTGACTATGAGGCGGAAGTGAAGGCTTCGTTCCAGAGTATCCGGGATATGATGGATCGTTACACACGGCTTGATGCAGCCATCTTGCTTGCGAATGCAACGACCAAGATTGAGGTGGCGGGCAAAACGATGACCAGGGCAGCGGCAATCAACCTGCGCAAGATGATGAAGGGGCAGGGACTGGCAGATACCGATTTCACCGATGCGATGATTCGTAAGATGACAACAGATCTTGATAGAGCACGCCTGAAGATTGCGAAATCGCAGGAGGTGGCAGACCGCCAGCGCGAAGTGATGAGCAATTCGCTTGTGTCGAGCGACAAGAAGGTCCTGAGTGAGGACAATCTGAAGAGCATCACCGCTTACTGCGACAATCTTGTGTTGAAGTTGGTGGATCCGATTGACATCGAGAAGACGATTGCCGATATGCAGGAGAAGTGGGATAATCTCACCACGAATCTGGAGAGCGCGATCCGTATCTCGAATGCGACAACCTATGTGGAGTTCTAGTCGGATTCCCTAATATGATTGCACATTGCTTGCAGTACGAACAAGCTCCTATTCAGTTCGTTTCTGTATGACGTTATATGCAGCGTAGATGGCAGTGGTTACTGCACGGTAGAAAATGCTCTTTGGTCTAGCGGTTAGGACGGGACCCTATATGGTCCAATCGTCGATTCGATTTCGGCAAGAGTACCCAAAATGTTGTCGCTCAATTGGTAGAGCACTTGACTGCAACTCAAGTTTTTGAGGGTTCGAGTCCCTCCAACGCCCGTGAATTGGTACGCATTACTAGGTAAAGGG
>USFH01000182.1 GCA_900553925.1 uncultured Clostridium sp. | reverse complement strand
CGGAACATCCACAGCTCCGCTATTGGTTTTCGTCTCAAACCGATATGTGCGTCCCGCTGTAATCTCCATATCGACATCACCGCTCGATGTTGTGATATCGAATTTCTCGGCATCACAGCTCTCCAGATCTATGTCTCCGCTGGACGTCGACATACGCAAGCTTTCTGCGGTTATATCCTGCATCTCAATATCTCCACTATTAGCTCCAAGTTCTATCTGCTTTGCTGTTGCATTTTCCAGATCAATATCTCCGGAAGAAGATGTTGCCATAATGGAATCCGGGGCATTTATATTCTTCATATATAGATCTCCACTGGATGCAGATACATTTACAGTTTCTGCATTCACATCCTGAATTGTAACATATCCGCTCAAGGTTGTTACAGAGATTTCTTTGTATTCCGCATCTGCTAGATACAACCGTGCCGCCGTATCTTTTCCAAATCCCAGTGATACAACCGCTTTATGTTTGCCCTTGTCGTCCGTTGTGAATTTCAGCACATGTTCCTTCACATCCACATGACTTGTCCAATCATCCGTATCATAATACTCCACATAATTCTTACCGGTCTTTGATTTGCAGATCTCGATATCCATGCTGCTTGCCCCGGCTATCTCTATTTTATCAAATGCATCCGCAATCTGCACAGTTTTCTTCTCGGCATGAAGTGCTTTCATCGTGGTCAGATCGACCGCTCCATTCGGAAACTTAAATCCACCTATTGCAATTCCGATAAATCCTATAATCACACCGATACCGACTAGCACGGAACCAATGATGACCGCTTTTTTAGTTTTGCTCATATCTTAGCCCTCCTTTACGAACTTTCTTTTGATGCCGCTCACAGCTGCCTTACACAGATTCCAGAATCCAACCGTTACCGGCTTCACTGCGACAAAGAACAGAATCGTAAGTCCGACACCTGCGAATCCGCACCCAAGCATAAATACCGCTGCCGGAACATTACTGATCATCAGGAATGGAACCACAGCTAAAACTCCCGCAATTCCCGCGACTGCTGCTGATATGACTACTGCATAAAATGTAATCAATAGTGAAAATACAACAACTAACATACTTAATACCAGAATTCCGGCTGTAAGCAGAAGCGGCACCCAGACCGGAGAACCAAGTACAATCAGAACAATCTCCCATGCACGCAGGCGATGCGTCGGTTTGATCTTCTGCTTAACGATTTTGCTAAGTGGCGTATCTTCCAGAATCTGATCCACCGCGTCATCCGGTGTATCCATCATGGCAACCGCCTCTTCCTCCGTCATGCCATCTTCCATCCGGTCATCGATCATCTCACTGTAATAAGCGATGAACCGCTCCATATCTTCCGTCGGCATCTTCGGAATCCGCAGCCGGATTGCCGACAAATATTCCTGTTTATTCATGTTTCTCTGCCTCCTTCATAGGTTCTTCCCGGACGATAAACCGATAGATGGATTCCAGTTCCTTCCATTCTTCCTGAAACTCATCGATTCGCGCCCGTCCTGCGTCTGTAATATGATAATATTTCCGAAGCCGTCCGTTATGCTCCACCGATTGTACCGTCAGATACGCATTTGCTTCTAAGCGTCGTAAAATCGGATACAGCGTCGACTCCGAAATCGTCACATACGGTTTCATATCTTTGATGATCTGATATCCATAGGAATCTTCATCTTTGATTGCCGCCAGCACGCATACATCCAACATGCCTCGTTTTAATTGAATATCCATATGTATACCTCCTTATGCCACATACTATACGCCGCATAGTATTATATGTCAAGTAGTATTTTAATCTTGAACATAAAAAAGAGAACCTGAAAATTCAGGTTCTCCAAATATACTTATTTATTCAAAATACTTCATCATTTCTGCCAGTTCATCCGACACCTTGCTGACATGTCCGGTTGCCGTGTTCATCTGATCGATTGCTTCAGCAATACTTGTAACATTGGCAGATACTTCCTCGTTGCTTGCCGCATTTTCTTCGGAAATCGCACTGAGATCGGTAATATTTGCTATGATGGACTGCTTGATACCATCAAGCTGCTTTGATTTCTCACTGATACGGGACACCGCCACAATATTGTCACTAATCGTCTTGCTGAGTGTTGCAAAGCTGCTGCATGTTGCAGAAATATCATCCCGCTCTTTTCCGAGCAATGTCTGTACATCACGTACCATACTCACACATTCATTTGATTTCGCAAAGATATTGTCAGCCACCTGTTTGATCGTATCCACACCCTCGGCACTCTGCTCTGACAGCTTCTTGATCTCACTTGCCACAACCGCAAATCCGCTTCCCGACTGACCAGCACGTGCTGCTTCGATTGATGCATTTAACGCAAGCAGACTTGTCTGTCCGGTAATATCCATAATCAGGTTGACTGCCTCATTGATTGACAAAATCGCCTGGTTTGTCTCTTCAATCTGATTCGTAATCCGACCGATAATTTCCGCCGATTGATTGGAGCTGTCCAGTACAGTCTCCATGGACTTGGTTGCTGTGCTGTTCTCCTTGCCCATCTGCTCGGAATTCGCACTTAACACCTGCACATCATTTTCGATATCCGTGATTGCATTTCCCATCTCGATGGACTTCGCGTTGACATCCTGCACATTATCTGCCAGTGTCACCGCAGTCACAGACAATTCCTCCATCGCCTGGCTGATCTGTCCGGCACCCTCATTACTGAAATCGGCGCGCTCATTCAAGGAAGATGTATCCTGCTGCAGATTCACAACATGATCATTTACACTTGTTACAATATTATTCAGTTTTTCCTTCAGTATCTTTGAGGAATCAATCAACGTGTCAATCTCCGCAATTGCCGAAGAGCCTTCCACGTCTTCTGAAATACTTCCGTTCGCAATCCGTTCAATATGTGCTGTTGTCTTCGCCAGTGACTTCCGTATCTTCAACGCAAGGAGAATCAGGACTCCCAGGTATAGAATGCCTATCGCCACAGAGATCAGTAACAATGTACGCACAAGTCCCTTCTTTGCTGCGTTGACAGTCGCTGTTTTCTCGCCGGCAAATCCCATACCGATCACATCACCGGCATCGGAATACACCGGTGTGTAGTATACATAGTAATCTGCACCTGCAATCTGTACACCATCTGCGTGGTAATCCTTGCCCGCCTGGACAGTTTTCCAGATTGCAGCATCTGCCTTTGTTCCCTCCGGACGGTTTCCATTCTCATCAACAACCGAAGTGATGTATCGTTCATCTCCTTCAAAAAATGTAAGCTCGATATTGTCCTTTTTCAATGAATCGATAAACTCGTAGCTGACATCGTCCCTGCATAAGATATCTTCGCGGACATCCCACTCAAAGTATTTCTCTACCGAAACCGCACATGCCTTTAGTCTTGCATATGTACTGTCTTCAAGTTCCTGTTCCATTTTTCTTGTAGAATAAATTGTCAGAATCAGAATTGCCGTGAGCAGCGGAACGCTGCCGATCAGGATAATCACCCATAAGATATTTAATCGTTTCCCTTTTGTATTTTTGATAGTTCCCATACATTTTCGGAAGATATAAAATCTCCCCTCCCCCTTTTCTATGTAGTATATCACCACGCGCCATCGCTTTTGACATGCACGCGCTTCTGCATGCTACATGTATTTTCTATTTATTATACTCGATTTTTCAAATGGGTTCTATCAAATATTTGAGGTTTTCATGGCAGTTACTTGTCGCCTGGCCTATACGGATTATCTGCGAATCTAGCACATGAACCTCCTCTTCGCTCCGCTTCGAGTCGGTCATCTGCTAGATTCCTATGAATTTGCAGGCATGAAAAAAGAGTCCTGCAAGTAAACTTGCGGACTCTCTCTCCTCATTTGCGAGCTGGATTGATGAGAACCTCCCCTTCGCTTCGCTCTATCTATACGGATTATCTGCGAATCTAGCACATGAACCTCC
>USFH01000181.1 GCA_900553925.1 uncultured Clostridium sp. | reverse complement strand
TGTGAATTTTTCCATTTCTGCCTCTCTTAGAAAAGTTTGCGCACATCAACAAAATGACCTTCGATGGCTGCCGCAGCGGCCATGGCCGGAGAGCAAAGATGCGTGCGGCTCTTATTGCCTTGGCGCCCTTCGAAGTTTCGGTTGCTGGTTGAGGCACAGCGGTCGCCCGGCTCTAAGCGGTCGGCATTCATCGCCAAACACATCGAACAGCCCGGACGGCGCCACTGGAATCCGGCTTCAATAAAAATCTTGTCCAGCCCTTCATCCTCGGCCTGCTCTCTGACGAGTCCGGATCCCGGAACCACCAGAGCCTGTTTAACCGTAGGAGCCACTTTCTTACCAAGCTTGCGCACCACATAAGCCGCGGCTCGAATATCTTCAATACGGCCGTTCGTGCAAGAACCGATAAAGACGTTGTTCGGAGCGATCGAAGTCATCGGTGTACCGGGCTTCAAATCCATGTATTGATAAGCGCGTTCCCAGCCCTCACGTTTGACGAGATCTTTTTGATCTTCGGGAATCGGTGTGCAGCCGGTGATCGGTGCGACCATCTCGGGAGAAGTTCCCCATGTGACCATCGGAACGACGTCTTCTGCCTGAAGGTTGACTTCGATACTAAACTTGGCGCCTTCGTCCGAATGAAGTGTCTTCCAGTATTCGATGGCCTGATCCAGAAGCTCGCCTTCCGGAGCCAGAGGACGGCCCTTCATGTATTCAATCGTTTTATCATCACAGGCGACTAACCCGCAGCGTGCACCGGCTTCGATGGCCATATTGCAGAGCGTCATGCGGCCTTCCATAGAGAGCGCACGAATTGCAGGGCCGTCAAACTCAATGGCGCACCCTGTTCCGCCGGCCGTTCCGATCTTGCCGATAATGTAGAGCGCAAGATCCTTAGCAAAAACGCCGGGCTGCAGTTTGCCTTCCACATGCACGCGCATGTTTTTCATTTTCTTCGTGAGCAGCGTCTGGGTTGCCATCACGTGCTCAACTTCACTCGTTCCGATACCGAAGGCAATTGCTGCGCAAGCTCCGTGGGTGCTCGTGTGAGAGTCACCGCAAACGACAGTCATGCCGGGAAGCGTTGCACCCTCTTCCGGTCCCATAACGTGGATGACGCCCTGTCCGCGGGACAGGAACGGGAAAAACGCCGCCAGAAAAAACTGGCCCGGGGCGAGGAGCTTTCCGACGAGGATAAGCAGACTGTCTACCGTGCGAGAAAGGTACAGCGTTTCCTGTCACAGCCATTCCATGTAGCTGAGAATTTTACGAACGTCAAAGGTGTATTTGTACCGGTCAAGGAGACAATCCGTGGATTCAAGGCAATCTTAGATGGTGAGATGGATGCGTATCCGGAGGCAGCCTTCTTCAATGTCGGTACGATTGAGGATGTAAAGAAGAAAGCAGAAACCCTGTAAAGGATAGAAAGGGGACGGCGTATGAATACATTTTCACTCAAGATCATAGCCTGTGATAGGGTGTTTTATGATGGACCATGTGAGATATTGAAATTCCCCGGCTATGATGGACAGATGGCGATTCTGGCACATCACGAGAAGATGACGACGAATATTGAAGTCGGTGAGCTGCATTTCCGGACACCGGATGGAGAAGAGCATGTGGCAATCTGTTCCGACGGACTTCTGAAGGTAAAGAATAACGAGGTTGTTGTACTTGTCTATTCGGCAGAAAAACCGGAGGAAATCGACGAGTTCCGTGCACAGGCTGCGAAGGAACGTGCCATCGAGCAGATGCAGCAGAAACAGAGTATCATGGAATACCACGTATCCCGTGCTTCGCTTGCGAGAGCAATGGCGAGACTGCAGGGACATGACCGGTACGAAGTGAAGTAAATAAAAGGATGAAAAAATACCCAACTGTTCACAGAAACAGTTGGGTGTTTTTATCTGTATATTTTTCGTGAAGTAGCATTACTCCCGGTTTTTCAGTGCCTCTTCCATAGGAATCTTCCGGATCTTCTTATATTGCAGGAAACTTAATAATCCGTAACATACAATATCCCAGATCACAACCTGAACATAGATAGATGTTCCGATATGAACATTTTCCAGCCAGATATCAAAAGTCCGGAAGAGATAGACAATCATTGTCTTCAAGATGACCGTAGAAAGCGGCAGACTGATTGCTACACTGACAAGGACAGCTATCGCGGTTGAAATAATGTAGATTTTCCCGATTTCTCTGTTGTTGTAACCGAGAATCTTCGTCAGGGAAATCGATTCCGCATTTTTCTCCAACACAATCTTAGAGAGCAGGTAGATAACGATGACGAAGATAATAAGGGAAAGATATTTCATCAGAGGCATCATACGTCCCATCGAATCATTCATCTGGTCGCTTAACTTCGAATAGTCCGAAGGCCCCATCGTACTGTAGATGAAACTGTCATCTAAATCATTCAGCGCTTTGTCAGAGAAATATCCTGTGAAATAATCCGCATCTTTCCCGAATGTGTCATTGTAATTATCAATGCTCATAAATACGGAGAAGGCTGCCGGGTAATTGAAGCTGCCGGCAATCCGGAAAGAATATTCTTTATCGCCATATTTTTCTACTATTTTAATCGTATCGCCCACTTTGTAATCGTTCAGTTTCATGAACGATTTAGAGATGATTATATCCCCTTTTTCCGCAGGCATAGAAACCTGTGTCAGATACTTTGAATTATCTGCGATTCCATATACAAGCACTTCTTTTCCGTCATCATCCGCAAGCACAGTCAGACAGTATTTTTCAGCAGATGAATCGTCTAGCTCTACCGGTGTTTTGAGTGTATATTGATAGTTTGCAATCAGGTGGTCAAGCACATTGTCTGTCTGGTCATTTAGGATTGGAAGCATGCTGGCGGAGAAGATAAACAGGATATTTGCCATCAGGATACCAATCGCCATCGTGATATAGTTGGAGCGGTTCTGCAGGATTGTACGAATCCGGAATCTTGTCAAAAACTTGAAGTTCGGAAGCTTTGTCACATGCTTTTTCTTGCGTTTTGACAGATCATGCCGCAGGAAGTTAAGCGGTGACAATCCAAGCATTGATCGAAGCGCAAGGTAGTTGATCACTAACAGAATCACAATCGGAATCACAGTCGTAAGCAGAAAGGCGTTTGCATTCCAGACAACCTTGAATACAGGCAGAGAGTAGGAATGGTAATACATGTCCTCCATGAATTTACGAAAACAAGTGTAACCGCCGATATTTCCGATCACTGCGGCTGCAAGGAATACGTACGTTGGTGCAGCCATGTAATGCCGGATGATTTCGCCTTTTGTATATCCGGAAGCTCGCAGGGTTCCGATGGCACCGGCTTCCGATTCAATCGTGCTGAAAGTCATAAGTGCGAAGATGAATGCAAGTAGTGCTATCATGATATAGAGCATCATGATCGTACTGTTTGTATCGCCATCCATATCTTCCCTTGTAAATGAGATCGCTTTATTGTTCTGACGCATCAAAAAATCGGTTAGGTAATTTCCCTGTGGAGCGAGCTGTTCGGACAATGTATTCATCAGGTCTGTGCTTGCGTCATAAGAAGCCCGGTCATCAAGACTTCTGTCCGAAAAACGATATGCAAAGCTGTAGGTAAGCTTGCTTTCGGAGAATTCCTTGAAATAATCTGCAGTGACAAACCCCGTGGTAAATGTCGTTGCGCTGAACATCGAATCTGAGTTATTCTCGAACAGACAGCTATAATCCGGGACAGCAACTGTTCCGCAGATTGTTAAATCCTTTCCGTCAAAGGTGAGGGTGTCACCGATTTTGAGATTGTTGTTTTCTGCAAAGAGGCGGTCTATGGCAAGTTCTCCGTCCTTCTCCGGTGCGTGCCCTTCAAAGACCGAATATGTATTCAACGTCTCGCGGTTTTCGTAGAGACGGATGGAATAATTGCTATTACCTTCAAATGTGTAATCAAAATTATAGAAGTATTGTTTGTAGATGGTTGCTTTTGCTGTGCCTGAATCTTCCTGATCAGCGATTTTCTGCAGGTCAGCGACAGAGATTTCACTGTTTGTAGAGAAATGTCCATCCTCCAATTTATATGTCTCGATACCATCGTCGTAGGTGTGCATCATGCTCAGGGAAGTAACCAGCATACCACTGACGATT
>USFH01000180.1 GCA_900553925.1 uncultured Clostridium sp. | reverse complement strand
CTTCCCGTGCACCCCGTTGCAGCTTGTCTCGCCGACAGCATATAGATGCGGCATCGTTGTGTGAGAAAACTTATCTACATGGATGCCTCCCATGAAATAATGCTGTGCCGGGACAATTGGAATCGGCATCATCAGAATATCAAAGCCATACTTCATGCAATGCTCGTAGATATGCGGGAAATGGTTCAGGATTGTCTCGCGTGGAACATTCTCAAAGGATAAGAACTCGTATTTCACGCCCTCTTTTTCCATCTCTGCCTGAATCGCTTTCGTCACAACATCTCGCGGCTGCAATTCGTCGACGAAACGCTCTTTCTTGTGATTCAAGATAATTGCACCCTCACCTCTTGCCGACTCTGAAATCAGGAAACTTCTGCCCGGATTCTCCGTGTAAAAGCAGGTTGGATGAATCTGTACATAGTCCATATGCTCTAATTCTACGCCGTGTTTTCGAGCAATCTCACAGCCATCGCCGGTCAGGATCGGGTAGTTCGTGGAATGCTTATATTGTCCGCCGATTCCACCTGTTGCAAATACTGTGTTTTCCGCATAGATCTCTAATTCTTCACCATCCGCACATTTTGCAAGTATACCCACACAGGCATGATTGATATCTTCTATAATATCGGTCATGGTTGTATGTTCAAAAATGGTAACATTGTTCAACTGCTTCACAGCAGATAATAGACGGGTCGTAATCTCTTCCCCGGTTATATCCTCATGGAAGCAGATGCGCGGCTTAGAATGTGCTCCTTCCTTTGTATAAGCAAGACTTCCGTCTGCGTTTCTCTCAAATTCCACACCATATCCGATCAGATCATTGATGACATCCCGGCTGCCACGGATCATGATGTCGACACTTTCCTTGCGGTTTTCATAATGACCGGCACGCATCGTATCCTCAAAATAGGAATCATAGTCGTCCTCGTCCCGCAGTACACAGATACCGCCCTGTGCCAGCATCGAATCACAGGTTTCGATCTCTGCTTTTGAAAGCATCAAAATCTGTTTGTCTTCCGGTAAATTCAATGCTGTATATAATCCACCGACACCGCAGCCGACGATCACAACATCGTAATGTAATTCTCGCATCTTCCTGTCTCCTTTGAATTTATACCTGTACATAATACAGAGACACGATGTGTTCTGCGCATCGTGCTCTGATTAGCGGTCGTCAAATGCACCACATAAATGCGTGCATTTTCCTCGTCGCCATAACAAAAACGCAGACATTCCGCCTGCGTTTTCGCTCCGAATGTACATGCAGTATAGCACATGTTTTGACAGGTGACAAGACACCTATATCGGAAAGATTAATTTTATTTCCGTACCGACATTTAATGCACTTTCAATCTTTATCTCCGCATTGTGCAGCTTTGCGCCATGCTTTACAATGGAAAGTCCAAGTCCCGTACCGCCTATTTCCTTGGAATGGCTCTTATCAACCCGGTAAAAGCGTTCGAATATCCGGTCAAGCTGGTCTGCCGGAATTCCGATGCCGGAATCTTTGACACAAAACTCACAACGATGTTTTTTCTTTTTGATCGTGACATCTATGGTGCCATCCTCTTTGTTATATTTAATGGCATTTTCAATCAGGTTGTATACCATTTCTTCTAACACAGAGTGTATGCCGGAAATCATCATATGCTCACCCTGCAGATTGATTTTGATATGCCGTTCCTCTGCTACCGGCTCCAAATGATGGATTTCGATTCTTGACAGGTCATATATATCAATCGGAGTTTTTTCCATTGCCTGCTCTCCCTCATCGAGCTGGGACAGTTTAATGATATCTTCTACCAGATGGATCAGCCGACGTGTTTCGTCATAGATCTTACCAGCAAATGTTTTGACATCCTTCTCGTCAACAATTCCGTTTTTTATAATTTCGGCAATGCCGGATATGGAAGTAAGCGGTGTCTTTAATTCATGTGACACATTCGCCGAGAATTCCCGTCTCAAATTCTCGCGTTCTTCCTTCTCTGTGACATCCGTGATGATAACTACCGCGCCGGCAACCTCGTTATTCCGGAATACCGGATTCGCATAGATATTATAAAAACGTCCCTTAACCGGGCAGATATACTCGCTATGGATTCCCTGGATCGCCTTCTTGATACAGTCGATAAACTCTTCCGACCGGTTAATCTCTAACACATGTTTTCCATCTACCGATTCATCCACATCAAATAAGGTTGAGATACTCCGGTTGTGTGAGAGAACAATTTCCTTTTTATCCACAACAAGAAAACCTTCCTGCATGTTTTCCGTAATCAGTGCAAACTCATTTTTCTGTGTCTGCAGCTGCGTCATCGCCTTCTGAATCTGCTCGTTCTGGATGCGGATTTTACGGATAAACGGTGACAGCTCGTCATAAACCGTCGATTCGTCCGGATGGTCCAGGTCGATCGCTTCTAACGGCGTTGTAATCTGTCTCGATAAGCGGTAGGCAAGAATCGCGGAGAATTCAACACCGAGCAGTAATACAAGAATAACCGGAAGCAGCACCTTCATCAAAAGCGCCGGCACCGATTTACGGACTACAGAGACACGAACCACACTTCCGTCCGCAATACGGATGGCGTGGTAGATTGTTTCCTCGGAAAGTGTCTTCGAATACCTTACACTTGTGCCTGCCGAAGACGTCATTGCCTGTTTGATCTCTGTACGATTTTTGTGATTTTCCATCGTATGGGGATCGGCTTTGTTGTCATAAAGGACCGTTCCATCCGCCGCAACCCATGTGATACGCTTTTCATTCTCATTAAGGTCGGTGAGAAAATCCAGCCCGGATAGGTTGACCCCTTCCGCAATATAGCCTGCCGCCTGATTCAGGGAGGCAACGTATTGCTTGTTAAAATAGCTGTATAAGACACCGATGATGGATATGCCGCATAGAACAACCAAAAGCAGAATGATCAAAATTGTATTTTTGAATATCTTCTTTTTCATCTTAATCTCCGATCTTGTAGCCGACACCGCGGACGGTTTCAATCATATTTCCTGCTTCCTTTAATTTCATCCGGAGGCTTCGGATATGAACATCAACCGTACGGCTTTCCCCATCAAATTCGTATCCCCAGATGCGGTTTAACAGCTGATCACGCGTAAACACCTGCCCCTGATTTTCCATAAACAGATGCAGAAGTTCAAACTCCTTCAATGTAAGATTGATACGCTCTCCATCTACTAAAACAATATGGCGCTTGGTATCTAAGGCTATGCTTCCTGCAATAAGCTTCTCACCGTCATCGGTCGTATCTGCACGGTTTTCTGTCCGGCGAAGCAGAGCTTTAATTCTTGCAACTAACTCCATAATGCCAAACGGCTTCGGCACATAGTCATCCGCGCCGCTGTCAAGCCCCAGTACTTTGTCGTATTCACTATCCTTTGCAGTTAACATAATGACCGGAACCTCTTTGGTATCAGCATGTTCCCGCAGTTTTTTTAAGACAGACAATCCATCCTCCTCCGGCAGCATGATATCAAGCAGAATCAGGGACGGAAGTGTTTCTTCCATCCCTGCCCAGAATTCTGACGGACGTTCAAAGCCTTTTGCTTCCAAATCCATGTGACATAATGTGTAAACTACAAATTCACGTATGCTATTGTCATCTTCTAAAACATAAATCATTTTATATGTGTTCTCCTGTGATTGAATAATACACCCATTCCGCAACATTCGTTGCATGGTCGCCTATTCTTTCATAATACTTTGCAATCATGATAATGTCTATATAAAATTCGCCATCTTCTGCTTTTTTCCCGATCTCTTTAATGAGACGTTTCTTTACCGAATCAAATAATGTATCGACTTTATCATCAGCCTGGATTACAGTGATTGCCAGAACCTTGTCTTTTTTGACATATGCCTCCACAGCATTTGACAGCATATCTTTTGCAGCACCTGACATTTCTTCAAGGTCTTTAAAATCCTTTAAGTCATAAGGAGCTGTGAAACGGATCATATTCGCAATATCGGCGCATTGGTCACCGATCCGTTCGAGATCAGATATAAGCTTTAATGCAGCTGATATAAAACGGAAATCCGATGCGACCGGTTGCTGCTTTAACAGCAGGCTCATACAGATATGCTCGATATTATGCTCGCTTTTGTCGATATCCTCTTCCACT
>USFH01000179.1 GCA_900553925.1 uncultured Clostridium sp. | reverse complement strand
CCTGTGCCTCAGCCTTAGCCCATGACTTGCTTCCCTCGTAAAGACCGATGATGACGTGGCATCCGCTATCCTTCAAGTTCAAAGCATGTGCATGACCCTGGCTACCATAGCCGATGATTGCAATTGTCTTGCCATCCAGCAGTGACAGATTACAATCTTCCTGATAAAAAATCTTTGCTGACATTATCATATCCTCCTGATTTTGTAAAAATATTTATCGTTACTACTTAATCGTAAGTAATGACCTTAGTTTCCGCTTACAGCGCCTCTTGTAAGACCTGTCAAGCCTGTACGTACCATCTCGGAAATCTCAAATCCATCCAAAAGCGAGATAAATGCTTCGATCTTGTTGACATTTCCTGTAATCTCTATCATAACGGAATCCGTTGATACATCAACGACCTTTGCACGGAATACATCCGTCAGGGAAATAATCTGCTGTCTCTCCTCGAGGCTCGCCTTAATCTTGACAAGCACAAGCTCACGGCATACAGACTCTCCATCCTTCAGTTCTGTAATCTCACAGACATCCTCAAGCTTTAAAAGCTGCTTTTTGATCTGGCTCAAGATACGATCATCGCCGCTCACGGCTACCGTCATACGGGAATATCTTGGATTCTCTGTCACGCCAACTGATAAGCTGTCAATATTATATCCTCTACGGCTAAACATCCCGGACACACGGCTCAGTACACCGGATGTATTATCTACCAAAAGGGATAAGACCATTTTTTTCATAAAATGTTCCACCTTTCTCCTATTATTTCGTCAAAAATCATTATGTGCTATTTTAACCCTTTGTTACTTGTCTGTCAATAGTTTGTCGACAAGCTTTACCGCCTCGTTTGCATCCTTAGAATATCCGTCTGCTCCGATCTCGTCTGCAAAATTCTGCGATACAACGGCACCTCCGATAATAACCTTATATGGCAGCTGATTCACACGCACGTATTCAACTGCGTCTTTCATCCGCATCATCGTTGTTGTCATCAGCGCGGATAACCCGATAATGTCAGCATGTTCTTCCTTTGCTGCCGCAATAATCTTATCAAGCGGCACATCTTTGCCCAAATCAACAACTTTGTAGCCATAGTTCTTGAGCATCAAAACGACAAGGTTCTTACCGATATCGTGAATATCACCTTCAACCGTTGCCATGATGACTGTCCCCTTCGGTTTGGCATTTTCTTCGATATGAAGCAGCGGTGTGATATATTCGATTGCCAAATCCATCGCTGTCGCACCGGCAATCAGCTGCGGCAGGAAATATTTTTTCTGTTCGAACAGCTCGCCCACCTTGTTAACGGCCGGAATCAGATCCTCGTCGATGATTGCCTGCGGATTTTTACCCGCCTCTAATTCCTTCTTTACATTCTCGACGATACTGCCTTTGTTTCCCTTTACAACATCGTGATAGACACGGCTTCCTTCCTCGGATACGCCTGCTGCATTCTTAGCAGCCGTCTGTTCTGTCTGGGATAACGCCACGACATTTTCCACATAAATATTATCCGAGTCCTCCTTCGCAAGCAGCAGATCCGCAGCTAAACTCGCATTCACAAGCATTGCCTGTCCCGGATTACAGATTGCCATTGTCAGGCCATTCGCGATTGCCATCGTAAGAAATGCTGTGTTCACATTGATTCGCTCCGGCAGGCCGAACGAAATATTCGACAAACCGCAGATCGTCGGAATCTGCAGCTCATTCTTACAATACGCAATCGTATCAAGTGTTTCGAGCGCCGCCATCCGGTTTGCACCGACGGTTGCAACCAGACCGTCAATAATCAGGGAGTCACGGGATAAGCCTTCCTCATCCGCAATCTCTAACAGACGATGGATAATCTCTTTTTTCTCATCGAGACTCTCCGGCAGACCTTTGTCCGAAAGCGGAAGTAAAATCGCCATCGCACCATATTTCTTCGCAATCCGCATAAGCGGACGGCATTTCTTCTCTTCTAATGAAATTGAATTAATAAGCGCACGTCCCGGATAGATCCGGAGTGCCGCTTCGATAATCTCCACATGGCTTGAATCAATACAGAGCGGAAGATTCGTCACAGAGATGACTTCATAGACAGCCCGTTTCATCATCTCCAGCTCGTCAATCCCATTCATACCCATGTTGATGTCCAAAATTTTCGCACCGCGTTCGGTCTGCTCCTCCGCCATCTGTACGACCAGATCCATGTTCCCTGCACGGAGCATCTCTTGCAGCTTTTTCTTGCCGGTCGGGTTGATACGCTCACCGACGACTAAGAAATTACCATCGAGATGAATCTCCTGTACTGCACTTTCACTCGACAGGACACGGGTGCAGACCGGTTTCGTTGCCTCCGGCTCCACCGAACGGACCGCCTTTTTTAACATCTCGATATGCTTCGGTGTGGAACCACAGCAGCCGCCAACCGCTCTTGCTCCGGCTTCCACCAGGGCACGTCCGTACCCGGCGAAGGTCTCCGGTGTCATCGTATATTTCGTCTCGCCATCAATCAGCTCCGGCATACCATTGTTCGGCTTCGCAAATACCGGAATCGACGCATACCGCACCATACGCTTGACGAGCGCTTCCATCTCTTTCGGTCCCGTCGAGCAGTTGATACCGACTGCGTCCACGCCGAGCGACTGTAATACGACCACAGAGGCCTCCGGTGTGGAACCGAACAATGTCTTTCCATCGCTGTTAAATGTCATGCTGACCATAACCGGCAGATCACAGACCTCCCGGATTGCGATCACGCACGCCCGTGCTTCCGCAAGACTCATCATCGTCTCAACAAAGAACAGATCGACACCTGCTTCCACAAGGATCTGCGCCTGTTCCTTATACACATCGACCAGCTCTTCAAACGGAAGATCACCAACCGGCTGAAGCTGTCTGCCGGTCATCGTCATATCTCCTGCGATAAACCCGCGATGGTTCTCCTGTTCGATTGCCGTCCGTGTCAGATCAACTAACTGCATATTCATCTCGTGGATCTTATCTTCGAGATGATACTCGGCAAGCTTGATCCGGTTTGCTGTAAATGTCGGTGCAAGCAGAATATTCGTTCCCGCCTGAATATACGCACGCTGTAACTTGATCAGGTGCTGAGGATGCTCAAGAATCCATTTCTCCGGGCATACGCCGACCGGCATGCCTGCCTGCATCAGGTTGCTTCCGGTTGCTCCATCTAACATAACAATCCGTTCTTCAAATAATCTGTGAAAAATTTTTCTATCCATATCTCGTCTTATCCTATTTCTGCTATAAATTTGTATATAAGTGTCTGGAAATCTTCCGCAATCCGGTTCGCGGTCTCCTGCACTTCTTTATGGTTTAACTCACTTGTGCTTATACCTGCCGCCATGTTCGTCACACACGATACACCGGCAATCTTCATACCTGCATGCCGTGCCGCCATCGCCTCGCAGGCAGTACTCATGCCTACCAGATCCGCACCAAGCCTCTGATACATACGGATCTCTGCCGGTGTCTCATAATTCGGTCCGGTCGTCTGCAGATAGATGCCTTCTTCTAATGTAATTCCCTGTGCCCGCGCAACCGCATCCAGTTGTTCCCCAAGCTCCGTGTCGTACACATGGCTCATATCCGGGAACCGCGTGCCAAGTGCTTCCATATTCGCTCCGATCAGCGGAGATGGCACAAACGACGTGATCTGATCCGTAATACGCACCAGTGTCCCCGGCTTGTACGATGGATTGATGCCGCCGGCTGCGTTCGTCAGGATCAAAATCCCTGCACCTAGCATCCGCATCACACGTACCGGCATCACGACCTCAGCCATGGAATATCCCTCATAGTAATGCACACGCCCCTTCATGATCAGCACCGGACACTCCTCCACCTTTCCAAGCAGGAAGCACCCATCATGACCTGCCACCGTCGATACCGGGAAATGCGGTATCTCGCCATATGGGATCTTCGCATCAATCGTCAGGCGGTCTGCGAAATCCCCTAATCCGGAGCCGAGCACGAGTGCCACCTTCGGCGTATACGGCAGACACGCCTGCACATAAGAAGCAGCCGCCTGCAGTTCCTCGTAAGTTATCTCTTTCTTCATTCTGTATCCTCCTGCAAATCCGATCATTTATTTACAAAAGTAACTTCATCTCGCCAATAGCACACGATTGGCATACCTGCTTCCACATACTCATAGAGCTCTGCCGCCTTATCGACGGGCAGATTC
>USFH01000178.1 GCA_900553925.1 uncultured Clostridium sp. | reverse complement strand
TCTGTGATATCCGGATGGAACAGCCGGGGAGTGCGCAGGCAGAATCGATCTTTGCGTGGGGAGCAAAGGAGCAGGCACCGCGGTATGTGCTGCTTCGCGGCTGCGGAGATGTGGAAGGAACCGGAGATGGAGAACAGTATAATATCTCGGATGTAGTCACTGTGAGGGGCACGTTATGTACATTTGACAAGGTCGGTAATCCGGGTGGATTCGATGCACGCGTATATTACAAAGCAAGAAATATAGATGGATATGTGTACCAGCCGGATGTGGAAGAATATACGCAGATCCGGCCGGATTATTCCGTGTGGACACAGGGGTTGTTACTTTATTACAGGGGCAAACAGCACTTATATGGGCTTAGGGATAAATTCGATATGCAGTTACATGCGATTCTGCCGGAGAAGCTGGCGGCGCTATATTCAGGCATCCTGCTTGGGGATAAGACAGAGATTACGATGGAGACGAAGAAGCTGTATCAGATCGGAGGGATTGCCCATATTCTTGCGATTTCGGGGCTGCATATCTCGCTGTTCGGCGGGCTTTTCTTCCGGCTGCTCCGCAGATGCACCATTCCATATCCGGCTGCGGGTGTGCTTGCAATCATAGTTACCTGGGGATACGGATGTTTTACAGGTATGAGCCTTGCGACGATGCGCGCGGCGGCCATGCTTTCGGTATTCCTGGTGGCACAGATCCTTGGGAAGAAGTACGACATGCCGACATCGATGGGGATTGCGCTTTCGCTTATGCTGCTTGCAAATCCGGTGCGTATCCTGGATTCAGGGATGCAGCTTAGCTATATGGCGATTGGCGGTGTGACGTTTGGACATTATCTTCTGCGGCGGTTCCATAAGCATGCGAGGTTCCGGCGGTTTGAGAAGAAACACCGCATGCGCTTCCGGATTGTGCAAAGCCTTGTGTACGCGGGAGCACTCAATCTGATGATGCTGCCGGTACTTGCAAAAAGCTATTATATATTGCCGGTTTATGCATGGCTGCTCAACCTGATCGTTGTGCCATGTATGACGATAGTCGTTATGAGTGGGTGGTGCGGAGTGCTTATGGCTTTTATAGCAGGGAGACTTGGACAAATATTGATCACCCCGGGAGAATATCTTTTGCGGGTGTATGAATGGTTGTGCAACCTCACGATCCGAATACCGGGAAATGCACTTTGTACCGGGGAAATCCATCTGCCGATGCTTGCGGTATGGTATGGCGGGATCATACTTGCGGTCGTGTTGGAACAGACGCGTATGCGGAACCGTATCCGGGATTATATATATAAGCATACAGGGCGCTTCTGGAGAAGAAAACAGGTGATCCGGTATATCGTGGGGAGTCTTGCTTTTGTCGTATTGGCAGAGGGAATCGCGCAGGCGGGACTTTTCCGTATGTACCATGTGGAAGAAGTCTGCTTTCTGGATGTCGGGCAGGGGGACGGCATCCTGATCCGGTCTGCGGGCGGCAGTACAATTGTGATTGATGGCGGTTCAACCAGCGAAACATCGGTTGGAAATTACACCTTGCTTCCGGCTCTGAAATCACAGGGGATTCTGACGGTTGATTACTGGTTTGTCACACATACAGATGCCGATCATATCAACGGACTGACAGAGATTCTCGAGATGGGATCACTCGCGCAGGTGCAGATACAGACGGTTGTATTTTCTGCGTATGTGGTAAGAGATGAGGCGTATGAACAGCTTGTATCACTGCTTACAGATCATAGCGTGGAAATCGTGTGGATGCAGGAACAGGATGCCATCTCGGATGGTACATTTACGCTCCGGTGTCTGCATCCGGATCAGACATATGTTCCGGTAGATAAGAATGCCGCAAGCCTTGCACTGGCATATCATTCCGATACCTTTGATCTGCTGTTTACCGGCGATATGAATGCGGATGCGGTTGAGGATATGCTTGGAGCAGAGGATTGGAAAACAGTGGATGATGCGGGAATGGATGGAAGCGACGGGCAGGCGCCGTGGCAGAGTACAGATGAAATAGAATACGACTGCGTGAAGCTGCCGCACCATGGTTCGAAATATTCGTATTCAGAGAACCTGTATGCGCGGACGAAATATGCGGTGATATCCTGTGGAAAGAAAAACCACTATGGACACCCGCATGCAGAGGTGCTTGAGGGCTTAGAACAGGCGGGCGTGCAGGCACTTCGGACAGATGAGGTGGGTGCGGTTATATTCCGGAGCCGGTGAATCTGCCACAGGTATCTGTGAAAATAAACGACAGAATGGTCGTGGGGGATAAATCAAACAGCAGGATAGCGTTGAGGGAACAGATAAAATGTGTTAGAATACATAGCAGGTCCGTATAGCACCATGAAAGCATATTGACAAATAAGAACTAGGCAGATACGGATATGAAATTTGAATCTGCGGAAGCAGGCAAAGAAAGTCGGAGACAACATGGCGAAAAAGGAAAAAGCGAATGGCATGGCCATCTTAAATCAGCAAATAAATAAAAAGGAATTCAGCCGGGTATACCTGCTTGGTGGGACAGAACCATATCTGATCTATCAATACCGGGACAAGCTGGTCGAGGCACTGATTGATCCGAATGATACGATGAATTTTATCGTCTATAAGGGCGAGAACACAAAGCCGGAGGATATCATCGAATTTGCGTCGACGATGCCTTTCTTCACGGAACATAGAGTTGTGCTCGTAGAGAACAGCAACTTTTTCAAGAATGGCTGTGAGAAGCTTGAACAGGCATTGCCGGAGCTGCCGGATACGACAGTAATCATCTTCGTCGAGAAGAATATTGATAACCGCAAGAAGCTTGCCAAGCAGGCGGTGGAGCTTGGAACAGTAGCGATGTTTGATGCACCGGACAGCGAGATGCTTGTAGTCTGGTTGAATGGAATGTTCGCGGAAGATAAGCTTACGATCAGCGGGGCAACCCTGCGGTATCTGATCGACCGCGTAGGAATCAACATGAATCTGCTGAAGAATGAAGCAGAGAAGCTTCGTTCCTATGCGATTGAGAAGGGCAGCGTATCCAAAGAAGATGTCGACCGGCTGTGCGTGAATCAGGTTGAGGATAAGATCTTCGATATGATTGATGCAATCTCGGAACGCAAGAAAGAGAAGGCGATGGATCTGTACGATGATCTCCTGTATCTACAGGAGGCACCGATGAAGATTCTTGTGCTGATCACACGGAACTTCATGCAGCTTCTGAAGATCCGGTTCGCACTTGATACCGGAACTCCGGAGAGCCAGATTGCATCGACATTCGGAATCCGGCCGTATTTCGTGAAGAAGTATATCTCGCAAGCGCGGTCATTTACGAAGGAGCAGCTGCTTGCCAGTGTACGCATCTGTCAGGAGGCAGATACGAATATCAAGACAGGAAAGATGCGGGACAAGCTCGCAACAGAGATGGCGATATTTGAATTGCTGTTGCACCGCGGGGTGAAGCAGGAAGGATGAAAATAGATATAAATACCGAAAAGTAAAAAGAAATCCGGAAAGAGGGCGTTTGATATGCCCTCTTTTATTTTGCATATGACGATACCATCGTGGTCAGCCGCAGTCTGCTCACACATCTTCCTGCTTTACCTGATATAGATCAGAAAAGGAAGCTGCGTGGCAACACCCGTACATAAGGGGAGGTACACGATAGAAGAAGAGAAACATGCCAAAGAGGGTTATCACAGAACAGAAGATCAAGAAATTCAAGGAAATGCTGTAATGTCCTGCGCGGATTCAATGTCATACTCTTCAAGGAGCTGACGAATGATATTTCTTTTTCCTTCAGTCATTTGTACTTTGTGTACCGGTTTCTTTTCTCTTGCCATAAAATAAGGCCTCCTATGATTTTATATTTTATCATAGAAGACCTCAAAATCCTATTTACAGAAAAACTTTCACAGACTCCAGTTTTAGTTTTTCTCTGCTAACAGAGATTGAAGTTCTGCAATTTTTTCCTGAAGTTTCTGTTCGTTTTCCCTTGAAAGTTGTAGTTTCACTTCTGTTTGTTTCCGTAGCTCTGTTTCCTGCTTTTGGTTTTCCTCTGCCTGTTTCCGTCTTTGAGTCTCCTGTTGCAGGTTTTCTTCTGTTTGTTTCCGTAGTTCGGCTTCATGCGTCGCCTTATCCTGCAGCTCTTCGATCATGTATTTCACTGTATTTCTATCTGCAATTTTTAACGCTTCTGAAAACATGAGAATCACCTCCTC
>USFH01000177.1 GCA_900553925.1 uncultured Clostridium sp. | reverse complement strand
TACCATTATGCACACCGCAATACACAAAAGCCGATTCGAATATCTCATTTTCGATCCTGATATATGATTCTTATTATATCTTATGTATGTTATTTCTTTTTATTCTCTTTTAATACAACAAACAGTAGAATAAAACCTGCGGACAGAACAAATAACGTGATTACAATCCCAAGTGCCATTGTATCTCCGGTCTGCACGTGTTCTTCAGTCAATGCGGTCTGTACCTGTGTTGCTGTAGAGCTGGCGCGTGGGATAACGAGCGTCTGTCTGACCGTTGGCTGTGCAGGCGGCTGCTCGGTTATCGGTAACTGTTCGGTCGTTGCTGGCTGCTCAGTTGTCGGTAACTGTTCGGTCGTCGGCAGCTGCTCGGTTGTCGGTAGCTGTTCGGTTGTCGGTAACTGTTCGGTCGTTGGTGGCTGTTCGGTTGTCGGTAACTGTTCGGTCGTTGGCAGCTGCTCGGTTGTCGGTAACTGTTCAGTCGTTGGTGGCTGCTCGGTCGTTACATTGTAAGGATAGAAATGGGATTCGGAAGAACTGTTTACCGTCCGTGCAATTACCTGTCCCTCATGATTTCCGCCGGTCAGAGACACCTTCGCGATTGGAGCAACAAGATGCCCTGCCAGGAATTTCGCTGTGACATTCTTCGCATCCGGGAAGTTCCAGATCAAGCCGAATTTACCATTATAGTATTGTCCGCCCTGCACAGATTCCCGTCTGTTGTTTACATAATTAAAGAAATAATTGTTATTCAGTGCGGTGTCTCCAATCAGAATCCTGGATGTATCTAATTCAAAATCCGAATCACCGGTAATTGAAATGATATAACTGTTTGCAAGGATATCCTCAACTGTCACATTTTTGAGGATAATTCGTCTTGCCATTTTATAATCCTTATCGGTGAGTGTGATTGCAGTTCCTTTCGAAAAGTCAACGATCAGATCCCCATTTTCTACATATCCACGATTCCCGGATTGTGCGAGTGTATCCGATTCCCTCTTAATCTGCGCAAATGCTTCACTCATATCAATATATCCATCCGCGACCTTCACCATACGGTTTGTCAGCCATTCTTTGTATGTCATCCTGCTTTCTGTATAATAGAAATTCACATCCATGCCCGTTGTATCGTTCCATGCTCCCGCATAATAATCTGCCAGATCAATCAGATATTTCGCATACGATGCGGCCGCCTTCACCTTTCCGACTGTATTTTTTAAATCAAGACAGTTGCCTACGATAACCGGTCCAACCGTATCTGCAACAAAATCGCCTGTCAGATCCTGTTCTACAAAATAACTATAATGGGACAAAATATAATCAATATTATATTTACCCTCATATTTTTTTGCCTGTAATGCACCTTCATCCACAGACTGTTCCGGTATTTCCCGCAGGGAACTGCTTTCAGATATCCCCGCACAAACTGTATCACAATCCTCCGGTGATTCCCCTTCATCCCGTACCACGGAATTTTCCCCGGTATCCTCTCCTACTGGATCAGTACTGTCTTCCCGGTCTGCATCTCCTGCTGTCGCATCACTCATGGTCGCATCACTCAGCGTTGCATCGCTCATCGTTGCCGTATCCGCAAATGATAGTTCCACATTATCACATCCGACAACACAGCAGACTGCAACAGCCATTGCCAGTATAGACTGCTTTATCCTTTTGAAATATACATTTTTTCTCATCAAAAAAGCTCCCTACATACATTCACATAAATGTATGCAGGGAGCGCTTGTCCTGATTCCAAATTTATTTTTATGACGCCTGCTCGAACTGGCTGTTGTAGAGATCCGCATAGAAGCCCTTCTTCGCAAGCAGCTCCTCATGCGTACCGCTCTCGATGATATCGCCATCTTTCAATACAAGGATCAGATCAGCATTCTTGATTGTAGAAAGCCGGTGTGCGATTACAAACGAAGTTCTTCCCTTCATCAGTTCGTCCATGGCTCTCTGGATGATAAGCTCGGTTCTCGTATCGACAGAGCTTGTCGCCTCATCTAATATCAGCATCGGGCGGTCTGCAATCATCGCACGGGCGATGGTTAGCTGCTGCTTCTGTCCCTGTGACAGGTTAACCTGATCATTCAACACCGTGTCATAGCCCTTCGGCAGACTGCGGATAAAGCGGTGCAGACCAACCGCCTTGCACGCCTGCTCGATCTTTTCTTCCGGTACATTCTCCTGGCTGTATACGAGATTCTCACGAACCGTTCCTTCAAAAAGCCATGTATCCTGTAATACCATACAGAACTGGTCGTGTACTTCTTCCCGCGTCATATCCTTGATGGATACACCATCGATTTTTATATCACCATCTAAGATCTCATGGAACCGCATTAAAAGATTCACCATCGTTGTCTTACCGGCACCGGTCGGTCCGACAATTGCAACCTTCTGTCCCGGTTTTGCTACAGCTGAAAAATCATGGATGACAACCTTATCGCTGTCTTTATAGCCGAACTTGACATGCTCAAAGGATACCTCACCCTTCACATCGTTCAGCTTCTTCGTCTTAGTGCTCTCATCTTCCATCTCTTCTGCGTCGGTAAACTCAAATACACGTTCACCGGCAGCAGCCGCAGACTGCAGCGCCTGCATCGCCTGTGCAATCTGACTGAGTGGCTGTGTAAAGTAACGTACATACATCATAAACGCAATAATCACACCAAATGATATTTTATCATTCATTACAAGAAGCGCACCGACAATACAGACCGCCACATAGCCAAGGTTACCGATGAATGTCATGAGTGGCATCATAAGTCCGGAGAGACACTGCGCCTTAAATGCACTGTCACGCAGATTTTCATTCATCTTATCGAACTTTTCCTTTGATTTTTTCTCGCCATTATACGCCTTCACAACTGTGTGTCCGGCATAGATCTCCTCAACATGTCCATTGATTTCCCCCAGATGCATCTGTTGTCTCGCAAAATATTTCTGGGATTTGCTCATGATCAGAGTCATGAATACAAAGCCTAGCAGCGTTGAAAGTATCGCTGCAACCGTCATTATAATATTTGTCTTTATCATCATAATGAGAGAACCAAGAAGCAGCGTAACCGCTGTCACAAGATTTCCCATGCTCTGATTAAAGGATTGTGCAATTGTATCAACATCGTTTGTTACACGGGATAATACATCCCCGGTTGATGTCTGATTGTAAAACCACATCGGCAAGCGGTTGATCTTCCTTGAGATGTTGCTCCGGAGTCCCTTTGATACCTGCTGTGTTACATACCCCATAATCAGGTTCTGGACCAGAGATAACAACGCACTGCATCCATAGAAGCAGATCAGCGTGATTCCAATCCGTTTGATTCCGTCCATATCAATCCCGGTCATTACACCCTCGGTGATAAGATCGGTCATCTTGGATAATTTATCCGGTCCGATCAATGTTAATACGGTTCCAATACCTGCACAGATAATCGCGAATATCATGGCACCCCAGTATTTCTTACAGTTCGTAAGGAGCTTTGCCCATGTACCTTTGAAGTTCTTTGCTTTTTCGCCGGGGCGCATGCCTCTGCCCGGACCGTGACGAGGAACCTTTGGAGCACGATTATTCTGACCTACTTCATAATTATCTTTTTCCATTATGCAAGCTCCTCCTTTGATAACTGAGAATAAGCAATTTCCTGGTACACTTCGCAGTTCTTCATAAGTTCGTCATGCGTTCCCATACCTGCGATCTGTCCATCGTCTAACACGATGATCTTATCCGCATCACGGATTGTACCGATTCGCTGTGCAACGATGATCTTCGTCGCATCCTTACATTCCTTACGCAGTGCTTCCCGAAGAATTCTATCTGTTTTATAGTCAAGTGCCGAGAACGAATCATCGAAGATCAGGATCTCCGGCTGTCTGGCAATCGCACGTGCAATCGACAGACGCTGTTTCTGCCCACCTGAGAAGTTTGAGCCACCCTGAGCCACATACCCGTCATAGCCCTGATCCTTCTTCTCAACAAATTCACTTGCCTGCGCTACTTTTACCGCCATCGCAATGTCGTCCTGTGTAGCAGGTGCTTTTCCGTTTTCGCCATATGCCACATTGTCAGCGATTGTTCCGGAGAACAAGATTGCTTTCTGGCTGACATATCCAATTTTGTTATGCAGTGCTTCCTGCGTATATTCCTTGACATTCACGCCATCGACGAATACCTCACCCTCTGTTGCATCATAAAACCGCGGAATCA
>USFH01000176.1 GCA_900553925.1 uncultured Clostridium sp. | reverse complement strand
CATCCTTGCGACCGATCCGGATGTTCTCCATAACCGTGTTGTTGAAGAGTGTTACATCCTGGAACACGATGGAATACAGGGAAAGCAATTTCTCCGGCTCGATCTTCGATACATCCATGCCTCCGACCGTGACAGTACCCTTCTGGATATCCCAGAATCTTGCCGCCAGTCTCGATACAGTCGTCTTACCACCACCGGATGGTCCGATCAGGGCTGTTACCTGCCCCTGCTTTGCTGTGAAGCTGACATCGGAGAGCACCTGCTCGCCACTGTCATAGGCAAATGCAACGTGGTCAAATACGATATCATAACCCTTGTTCGTCAGTGTCTCTGCACCGGTCTGCTCTTCGTGTGACAGGATCTCATCCATACGCTCACAGCTTGGCTCCAGACTGATCAGAGCGGACAGGTTCTGCAATGCAATCTGCAAAGGCTCATACATTCTTGTTACAACAAGCAGGAAAACGAACAATGTCAGTACATTGATCTTTCCATTTACAAGCAGAATACTACCAACCAATGCAACCGTTCCAATGCCGAGCTTCAGGATCATCTGTGCGGAACATACATAAGCTGCATTCTTAAATTCCAGCACGATGGCATTTTTCTCTACGGCTTTGATCTTCTTGTTCAAGCCTTCCATGTACGTCTCTGTCATGTTGTTTGAACGCAGGTCACGGATCGTCTCCAGTCCCTCCTGAATTCCATCAAGACAGGAAAGCTTATATGTCATTGTCTTCTTCTGTACAGACTTCAGACCTTTTCTCGAAGTCAGTACGATGATAAATGCAATCGGCATCACCCATACAGCGGCAAGTGCCATCTTCCAGTTGAAGAACAACAATCCAATTACAATAATCGTTGTGGAGATCATCGAACCAATCAGCTCCGGAATCCAGTGGGAGCTTCCTGTCTCGAGCAATGCACAGTCTGACATGATTGTATTCGTCAGATCGGACAGATCCTTCTTCCCGAAGAAGGAAAGTGGCAGGCGGCGAAGCTTCTCAGCAAGCGCACGTCTACGCACACCACTTTCGACATAGGTGGAAAAGAAGGTTGCGTTATATTGGAAATAAGTTGTAACTGCTACAAGTAAAAATACTACGACGATTCCGCCGATGAAGAATCCAAGCTTATCCTTTGGCACCTTGCCATCAAGCAGATACGAGGTAAGCTGATACAGAAGCCCAACCGGCAGCATCAGCACAAGGTTCGCGATTGTGACTGCCACAAACGCTTTTATCATGTTCTTTGCACCGTCTTCGGACAGTGCGTATTTATGTTTCAATTTCTCGATCATGCGGTTGCACCTGCCTTTCCTACCTGCCAGTTCACGGACTTGTTATATTCGTTCCACATATGTGTGTAGATACCGTCCTTGGCTGCCAGCGCATCATGTGTACCGGACTCTGCAATCTTTCCGTCCTTCAATACGTAGATCTGATCCGCATTTGTCACCGTCGACAGACGATGTGCGATCATGATTACTGTCTTATCCTTGGACAGATTCTCAAATGCGCGCTGCACCTGTCTCTCATTGTCCGGATCAGCAAATGCGGTCGCCTCATCTAAGATCAGGATTGGCGCATTCTTAAGGAATGCCCGCGCGATCGACAGGCGCTGCATCTCACCACCGGATACATACGTTCCCTTCGAGCCGATCACCGTGTTCACACCGTCCGGAAGCTTCTCGATGATGTCGCTGCACTGCGCCTTCTCCAGCGCTTCCATTACCTCGGCGTCCGTCGCATCCGGTCTGCCCATACGAACATTTTCCAGAATGGAGGTCTTAAGCAGCTTACTATCCTGAAATACATATGATACCTGATTCATCAGCTCCTTGCTGTCAATGTTCTTCACATCCACACCACCGATCTCGATGCTGCCACTCTTGACATCCCAGAATCTTGCAATCAGTGATGCCAGCGTCGTCTTACCACCACCGGACGGACCAACAAACGCGATATGGGAACCTGCCTTGACGGAAAGCGTGATGCCGTCGATCGCATTTGCCTTTGCCTCATCGTAAGCAAATGTCACGTCCTTCAACGCGATGGATGCATCCTTCGATGTCTGCTTATTTGCTGCCTCCGGAAGTTCCTTCGCATTTAATACCTCGTCCATTCGGTTCAATGCATCCTCGACAAGCATCTGTGATTCGCCTGCATACGCAACCTTCATCAGCGTTGTTGTGAGTACCGAAGTCACCAATATGTAGAAGATCAGATTCAATACAAATTTGTCTGTGACCGTATTTCCACCTAATGTATAAGCGGCTACGATCAATGCGGCGAAAATACCATTACAGAATACGGTAAATCCGATCATCGGAATCATCATGGATTTCGTATAATCGATCGTCCATTTCTCATATTCATCGATGGCTGCCTTAAACCGTTTGAATGAGAAGATTGTCTGTCCAAATGTCTTTAAGACCGGTACGCCTCGCACATACTCTACCGCCTCGGAGGACATTGTCTCCAGCGAGTTCTGATACTGCTTCATATCCTCTGCCATCTTCGGTCCCATCATCATCGTACCCATGATAAGGAATGCGAATACGGCAGGAATCAGGCTGATCAGACCAAGACGCCAGTCAAAGCCTGCCATCAGTACGAGGAGGCCGATCGGTGTTGCCCTTGACACAACCTTATCCGGCAGGTTGTGTGCCAGAAATGTCTCTGTCGCCGCAGAGGAATCCATAACGATCTTCCGGATCTTTCCGGTTCCTTCTGCCTCCACGTAACCAAGCGGAAGCTTCATGATGTGATTCATCATCGTAGTACGCATATTTGCCTGCACGCGGAATGCTGCCTTGTGGGAACACATCAAAGCTCCGATATAAAGCGCCATTGCAAGCAGGGCGAATCCAACTGCCTGCCATCCATATGATGTGATATGTGTGGCTTTGGAATAGTCCGGTCTTACTTCCAAGACCTCCTTTATGATGCGCCACACATCATAAAACGGAATCAGCGCAACCCAGGCACTGATCGCTGCCAAGACGCAGGATGCATAGGAAAAATACTTATGCGTTCCTGCAATTTTCATAAGTCTTGACATTGCACTTTGCTTTTTTGTCTTCATGACAAAACCTCCTTGAATGTTTATTTTTGAGTTAGTTTTAGCTAACTTGTGTGCTATTTTTTTGGCAGTGCACATCGCTATGCACTGCCTGTTATCATATGTCATATTATTTACAAGCCAAAAACTGCTTTCCAGCCTGCGAAATTGAAGATTTGTACATTCTTCATAAAGGCTGCTGCCTCATCATATGGCTTGTCGTGTGTCAACACCTCGTAGATATACTGCCAACCGGTTCTGCAAAATACATGGATGAAAAAATCATCGACAACCGAGCCATCCTTTGCATACTGCTTTGCAAATATACTGTAATACCGCTCCTCGATAGCCGCGAGTTTGTCAAAATAATCTTCATATTCGGTTCCCTCCGAATGACAGAACAGAAGCTGAAATTCTTCCTTGTGCTGATAGATATATGCCAATACCTGATCGGTTCCCTCGTTGCCTTCCTGCATGACCTGTTTCATATCCGGGCTCTCGGCTGCCCTCTGTATGCTCTGCATATACATCTCCATCAGACCATCTGCCGCTTCCTGTACAATCGCGGTAAAAAGTCCGCTCTTATCACCGAACCGGGTATATATGGAATTGGTACTGACTCCGCACGCCGCCGATATCCGTCGCATGCTGGCATCATGGAATCCATAGGTAAGAAACTCTTCCTTCGCTGCCTGACGCAGGGATTCCGTCACACCGGTTGTCTCACGTCGCATGAGCTGCTCCTTCTCTTTGTTCGTTTATTACTGTTATTTATATTGTTTTATTTTTCGTAACATCGTTATTATAACAGTGTTATTTTATTTGTCAAGAGGATTTTGTTCCGTAATTGGGGAAGTTTCTTCTTTGGGGGAGGTGATTTGCGCCTCGTTTCTGTATCTGAGCTGATTTATTGCACGAAAAAACCGCCAGATAATCTGACGGCTTAGATTCCTTGTAGGTATGGTATGACGTGAAATATGTGAAGATATTACGATTTGCGTAGTGCCATGTGTCAATTCCTCATAGGTATGGTACGACACACAAAAAGGAGAACGAAACTATGAAATTTAATCCAGTGTCAATTCCTCATAGGTATGGTACGACTACATGTATCTTAATATATGTAAGGTCGATAATAAGGTGTCAATTCC
>USFH01000175.1 GCA_900553925.1 uncultured Clostridium sp. | reverse complement strand
CCTGCCACTACTATAAAAGACACGATCCAAGAACGACTGGATCCGCCCACTTGGATGCGCATAGTAAACCGGTGTACCAAATATATATCCATCCGCTTCCTTTGCTTTTGCGACAAACGCATTTACCGCATCATCCGAGAAGATACACCCATTCTCTGTGCACTGTCCGCAGCCAAGGCAGTCTGCGACCGGACCGCCACCAATCTGAAAAATCTCGTATTCGATACCATCTTCCTCGAGTGCCTTTCCAACCTCGGTCAAAGCTGCCATCGTCGTTCCGTTGATATGGGAGCTTCCGTTTAACATCAATACTTTCATTTTATTTCACTCCTTATTCTAACTAATTCTATATTAACATTTATCCAAGTGCTACATCGAGCACCATCATCAACGCAAAGCCAATCGCTGTCCCGATTGTTCCGATATTCGTATGCTCACCTGCCTGTGCTTCCGGAATCAGTTCCTCCACAACAACATAGATCATCGCACCGGCCGCAAAAGACAGAAAATACGGAAGGATCCGCGTCATCTGTGCTGCAAGCAGGATCGTCAGAAATCCGAACACCGGCTCCACTGCACCGGATGCCATGCCACATAAGAATGCTTTCGGCTTTCCCATCCCCTCGCCCTTTAAAGGCATAGAGACAATCGCGCCTTCCGGAAAATTCTGAATCGCAATACCAAGCGACAGGGCAAATGCACCCGTAATCGTAATTCCCGCATTGCCTGCAAGCGCACCGGCAATTGTGACACCGACCGCCATGCCTTCCGGTATATTGTGCAGCGTGATTGCAAACAGCATCATCAGTGTCTTACTGATCTTCGTATGTACACCCTCCGGCTTATCACTGTTTAAGTGCAGATGCGGAATCAGGGTATCCAATAACAATAAAAATGCGATGCCAAGCAAAAAGCCGACCATCGCTGGCACCCACGCGATGCCACCCTGTGCCTCCGTCATATCGATTGATGGAATCAGAAGCGACCAGACCGATGCAGCGATCATCACACCGGACGCAAAACCAAGCATCGCTTTCTCAAGCTTTGGAGCGATCTTTTCTTTCATCAAAAATACCATTGCCGCGCCAAGTGTTGTTCCTATAAAAGGTATGCCAAGGGCAATCAATATATTCATATATGCCTCCTTATTTCATAGATATCCATATTATATACAAAATAACCGGTATCGGCAACAAAAAATAAAGGATTGCACGGTCAAAACCAATGCAATCCTTCCTTGGGGATTCAGATATAAGTAATAAGCATTTATTTGTTCAATTCCGTCACCAGCATCGGCAATGCACGCTCAAAGCATACGCCATACCAGTGTCCGTCGTCTGTTTTCTTAATACTGTCCACAACGAAATCAGCAGCTATCTTTGCAGCTTCGGAAATCGTCTTTCCCTGCATCATCGCACCTGTAAAAGCTGCCGCATAACAATCGCCGGTTCCATGTGAGCTCTTTGGCACCTTCTCTGTGAAATAATATTCTGCTTTTTTCTCTGCGCAATCATATACGACAACTCCGATTTTATCATCTTCGAAGCTGATGCCTTTTAAAACAATCTTCTTGCAGCCAAGCTTCGCAAGCGCCTCTAAAATCATCTGTACATACGCTTCATCCTGTCCTTCTAACCGCAGTTCACTGCCGGTCATAAATGCCGCCTCTGTGATATTCGGAAGGATAATATCTGCGCTGCCGCAGAGCTTTGCCATCTGTGCAACAAACGCATCATCAAATCCATAGTACAGGCTGCCGTTATCCGCCATCGCCGGATCCACAATCAGAAGTCCGTCTTCCTTCACAACACGTTTTTTCAGATCATACACATATTCAATCTGCGTGATACTGCCGAGGTATCCGGTATACAGGCAGTCAAACCTGATGTTTTCTTTCTCCCAGTGATCCATAATGCCAGGGATATCTTCCGTCAGATCACGGAATGTATACCCGGTAAATCCACCTGTATGTGTAGACAATACAGCCGAAGGCAGTATGATAGTTTCTACGCCACATGCCGAAATGATTGGAAGTGCGACTGTAAGGGAACACTGTCCCATACATGAAATATCCTGAATTGTCAAAACTTTTTTATCTGTCATGTTAAACACCTCTTTTTTATTTTCTCTAACTATATAGTCACTTTGACCTTGTGTAAATCTCCAATTGTAAAATATCTAAAAATGTCAGATTTACAAAAATATAAATATAGTTTATACTTTTTAAAAGAAAACATCCAATTCTATATAAAATAACGGCATTATCATCTTACAATGCCAGAACACAGAAAAAGGAGCTTATCATGTTAACCTACTCTTTCGATAAACGCGGCGGTCAAAGCCTGTATGAATACCTTTATAACTGCATGAAAACTGACATTATAAACGGTGTTTTATCCCCAAATGAAAAGCTGCCATCCAAACGTGCATTTGCAAGCAATCACGGCATCAGTATTGTCACGGTCGAAAACACGTATGGGCAGCTTGTGGCAGAAGGATACATCTATTCCAAACCCAAAAGCGGATTCTTCGTTTCCCCGATACAAAGTCAGATTGTTTCTACAAATAGTGAATCTGACCTTATTGAAGAAAAAAAAGCTTACGTTCATGACAATTCTATCAATCTGGTTTCCAATCATACAGCTCCGGAGAATTTTCCTTTTTCTATCTGGGCGAAGCTGACTCGTCAGATTTTAAGTGAGCAAAGTCCGGATCTGTTAGTGCCCCCACCTGCAGGCGGTGTACCCAAATTACGTACAGCCATTGCCAGACATCTGCACGAATTCCGTGGCATCAACGCATCCCCGGAACAGATCATGATTGGTGCCGGAACAGAATACCTGTATGGCCTGATCGTGCAGCTGCTTGGACGGGACCTTGTCTACGGACTGGAAAATCCGAGTTCCAAGAAGATCCGCAGCATCTATGAGGCGCTCGGTGTGAAGGTTGCACCGCTCGAGATGGACGAGGAGGGAATCCAATTAGATGCCCGGAACCTGACGATTCCCGACATCATCCAGATATCTCCATCCCACCATTTTCCAACCGGTATTGTAACTTCTGTGAGCCGGAGATATGGACTTTTGCAATGGGCAAATGAATCGAATTCCCGCTATATTATTGAAGATGATTTCGACAGTGAATTCCGTCTGCAGGGAAAGCCGATTCCATCCCTGTTCTCAATGGATACCACGGACAAGGTTATCTATTTTAACACCTTTACCAAAAGCCTTGCCTCCACGATTCGGATCAGCTATATGGTCCTTCCCAAGTCCCTGCTTCACCTGTATTACAACAAGCTTGGCTTTTATGCCTGTACGGTATCGAATTTCGAGCAGTATACACTTGCAGCCTTTATACGGGATCAATATTTCGAGAAACATATCAATCGTATGCGTAACCACTATCGCAGCCTGCGTGATGAGTTGATTGCAGGGTTTAAGCAAAGTCCAATTGCTGATAGGATTACAATCAGCCAGGAAAATGCAGGGCTGCATTTTCTGCTGCATATTGACAGCAAAAAAAGTGATCAGGAATTACAGGCGATGGCTCAGACACACGATATCACACTCGCATTCGTCTCCGATTATTACAGCTTTGATTTCAAATCCGATATAAGCCGGTACGACCACACCGCGATCATCAACTATTCCGGACTTAACATGGACGATATCCCGGTCGTAATCGAACGGCTCAGCAATGCCTGGAGCGATTTGCTATGATGCCTGCAGCATCATTTCAATTATTTGAACGGTTCCATATATATATTTGAAAATGTATATTTTCTTCACAAACAACAAATGTTATACTTATGTTATCTTTATACGCAAACACAAAGGAGGATATTATGTTCGCTTATAATCTCTGGCAATGGATTGCCTTTTTCATCATCTACTGCCTCATCGGATGGATCGGTGAAAGCTTATATGTATCATGGGAACACAGGAAATGGGTCAATCGTGGATTCCTGCATGGTCCGTTTCTTCCGATTTACGGATTTGGTGCTGTGATCATTCTGATCTCCACCATTCCGGTCCGCAATAACTATTTTTTAATCTTTCTGTTCGGTATGCTTGGTGCTACCTTACTTGAGTACTTTACCGGATGGGCCATGGAACAGATCTTCCACGTCAAATACTGGGATTACTCCTACGACTTCTGTAACCTGCACGGTTATATCTGTCTTGGCTGTTCTCTCACATGGGGCGTCTGCGCATTGCTT
>USFH01000174.1 GCA_900553925.1 uncultured Clostridium sp. | reverse complement strand
ACTTGTATGGGCTTGCAGTACTTGCAATCACGGTTGGTGTCGTGTCGCCGGTCTCCTTCACATACTTGTCATATACGGAAGCTGCTACAGCTGTATGGGTATCCATGATATACTGATCAGACTCATATACACGCTTGATCGTAGCGGCTGTCTCTGCCTCTGAAGCATAATTTCCGTAGAAGTCTGCCAGTTGCTTCTTCATATCGTCTGTGATCGTGTAAGCACCCTTGCCATTTAATGCCTGCATCAAAGCCTTGTTCTTCTCTGCATCATTGCCTGCGATACGGTAGATCAGACGCTCCAGATTGCTGGAGATCAGAATATCCATAGAAGGAGAAGTTGTTAAGATGAACTCTCTCTTTCTGTCGTATGTACCTGTACGGAAGAAATCGTACAGAACCTTATTCTCATTCGATGCACAGATAAACTTGTTGATTGGAAGTCCCATCTGCTTTGCATAGAAAGCAGCTAAGATATTTCCGAAGTTTCCGGTTGGAACAACGACATTGATCTTGTCGCCAGCCTTGATCTCTCCATTTGCAACGAGTCTTGTATATGCATATACATAATATACCATCTGTGGTACAAGACGTCCGATATTGATGGAGTTTGCAGAAGAGAACTGATATCCCTTGGATGCCAGATACTCGTTCAGCTCCTTGTCAGAGAACATCTTCTTCACACCGGTCTGTGCGTCATCGAAATTACCTGTGATACCGATGACACATGTATTATCACCCTTCTGGGTTACCATCTGCTTTTCCTGGATCGGGCTTACGCCGTGCTTCGGATAGAATACGATGATCTTTGTACCCGGTACATCTGCAAATCCTGCAAGTGCAGCCTTACCTGTATCACCGGAAGTTGCGGTCAGAATCACAATTTCATTCTTCACGTTATTCTTCTTCGCTGAAGTTGTCAGCAGATATGGAAGAATCGAAAGTGCCATATCCTTAAATGCAATCGTTGCACCATGGAACAGTTCCAGATAATATGCACCCGCCTTGTGTACAAGCGGTGCAATCTCCTTCGTATCGAATTTTGAATCATAGGCACTGTTGATGCAATGGCGAAGTTCTTCCTCTGTGAAGTCTGTCAACATCAGCTTCATAACCTGATATGCAACCTCACGGTAATCCATCTTGGATAGCTCTTCTAAGCTCTTGTCAAACACCGGTATCTGATCCGGTACAAACAATCCGCCTTCGTTTGCAAGTCCTTTCAATATCGCCATAGAAGCAGTTGCTTCTTCCTGTGCATTTCTTGTACTTCTGTAAACCAGTTCCATCTTTCTCTCCTTTTATTCAACTACCAAATAGGCAGAGGTTGTTCTCATGTTAAAATTCAAAGCTTCCTGATGTGTATTGCAGAACACATCAAAATGATTTCCGGTAATCGCGCCTCCGCGATCCTGAACTTCATAGATCTGTCCATCGATCATAATCTTCGTTCCGAATGCAAAGTTCTTCGGCGCTGCAATCGTCCAGCCTGCAGTTGCGCGTGCACCGCTTGCCGTCGTTGGATTCTCCATGTTACTCCACTTTCCACAACAAATCGGGCATGGGCAGTAAGCAGTCAGCAGGTATTCACCCAGATACTGATACTTTCCGTTCGCATCGGCTGGTACATACGTCGGTGTGGAAGCGGTTGTCGTAGTAGTTGTTGTATCGGTCTCTGCGGATGCCACAACGACGGCATTCGGATCGTACTCGCCAATCTCACCCGGTCCGCTATGCACAGCGGTCAAAGCCTCCAGAGCCGCCTGATCGCGCTTATCCTGTCTTCTTGCTGTCAAAATCTCATCGATCTGCTGTTCTGCACGCTCAAGCTGTGCCAGCTGTTCGGTCTCGTAATTCACATTCACCATATCACTATAGCTGATGCCTGTCGTTGCAAACAATTCACCATCAAAAGCGTCTTTATTCTTCGCCAGATCCGCAACCGTCATCATAACTCCGGTTGCAACCTCTCGGTTTGCAATACGGTCTGCAAGAGAAACTGCACAGACAACCACAAGCGCAAGTATTACAAGTCCTGTTCCGATGTACTTGCCATATTGCTGTATAAACTGCGTCAGCCTTCTCGTTTTCTTCTCTTCTTTTTTCTCTATCGGTGTGGTTTTGTTCAATTGGATTGTTTCTATCTTATTGATTGTTTCCATCTTACCTGTCTCCATATTGTTCCCATTCTTTTCATGCAATTTCAGTATGAAATTTATGATAAAATTGTTACAAAAAGGTTACATTACACTTCCATGATTATAATTCAAGAATGCCGTGCGGTCAAGTAATTTCACGACTTTTTTCCTGTTTTTCCCTAGACAATCCGGGAGATAGCCGTTATACTGAATCCATATGCGGATTTTATGTTTTCGAATCCTCTATTGTATTCACAGAAAGGATGTTTCCTCACACAGATTATGTCAGATTTACCGGGTATTTATTCAGCAATGAAAAAAGACGGCAGCACATATTTCCGTGCTTCCGTCACATATCGTACCAAGCATATCAGTCTAGGCAGCTTCGCAACCGAAGATGCTGCCTCACGGACTTACCAGGAGGCTCGGATGATTCTGGATCATCCGGAGATCACATTGGCGCAATATCACTTATTCTCTTGTATTTCCCATGATAAGTTTGTTTGTCTGCTCAATTTCCGTGACAGTGGCATCTATTTCAAGACACCCATCTATCTGTGCAGGAAATATTTCGAATATCATATGTCCACCACAGAGATCCTCAAGTTTGACCGCGATGACCTGTTCTTCTATGCCTCCAGAAAAATCCAGAAAAAAGGCGGCTATCTCTTCGTGAGTGACTATGGCAGCCAGTACAGCATCCTGTCACGCTACGGGATCCGTCCGTTCTCTGTCTACGGAAGAGACTACCGCATGGCAAATGGCGATCCGCTTGATTTCCGCTATTCCAATATCGAAATCATAAACCAATATGCCGGTGTCCGGAAGAAGGAATCTGCTTCCGGTCAGACAGTATACCAGACGAAGATCCATGTCAACGGCGATTTCATCGTCGGTACCTACCCGGATGAGATCACTGCTGCCATCGCATACAACAAAGCGGCAGACACGCTCGCATCGCACGGAATCAGCAAGGCATATGCCCGAAATTACATTATTACCATGACAAGTGAGCAGTATCATACCGCTTATGCTTCTGTTTCTATTTCCAAAAAGCTTACAACGCTTGTACCATAGCTGCAAGCGCATCATAGGTTTCCACCATATTAATCTTCGCACGCAGTTTTGCCGAATCCGGCATACCCTGTGTGTACCACGCTACATGCTTGCGCATCTCATGGATTCCGGTAAACTCCCCTTTGTATTCCACCATCAGAGACGCATGACGTAACATCATTTTCTTTCGTTCTTCCACATCCGGTTTTGCCAGATGTTCCCCGGTTTTTAAGAAATGACAGATATCCCGGAATATCCATGGATTCCCCTTTGCAGCACGCCCGATCATCACGCTGTCACAGCCGGTCTGTTCGCGCATCCTGATCACATCCTCTGCACAGGTGATATCTCCGTTCCCGATGACCGGCACAGACACTGCTTCTTTCACCCGGCGGATCACATCCCAGTCTGCCTGTCCATGATAATACTGCTCTCTCGTTCTGCCGTGCACGGCAATCGCAGATACACCTGCCTGTCCGGCAATCCGTGCCACCTCCGGTGCATTGATATGGTCTGCATCAAACCCCGCCCGGATCTTAATCGTGATAGGAAGTGAAACCGCATGCACCAGTGCATCGACGATATCCCCGATCAGTTCCGGCTGTTTCATCAGTGCCGATCCTTCCCCGTTATTGACGATCTTCGGTACCGGACATCCCATGTTGACATCAATAAAGGAAAAACCTTTATCCTCCAGTCTTTTTGCCTGCGAAGCCATAAGCTCTGGTTCACTCCCGAAAATCTGCACACCAATCGGTGATTCCTCCGGCTTCGTCATAAGCAGTGGTCCCGTGTTCTTATTGTTATAATACATGCCTTTTGCACTCACCATCTCTGTGTATACGATATCACAGCCCATCTCTTTGCATAAGAGACGAAATGGCAGGTCACAGATACCTGCCATTGGTGCTAATATTAAATTATTTTCAAGTTCTACATTTCCTATTTTTAATTTTTTTAGATACATATTTACACCTATTTATTAAACATTCCATTTTTTCTTTGACTACTAATATTCAATAAAACGCCTATACAG
>USFH01000173.1 GCA_900553925.1 uncultured Clostridium sp. | reverse complement strand
CACCGAATGCCGGATACCGGATCAAGGATGTTCTGGTTAATGGAGCAAGTGTTGGTGCGGTGACAAGCTACACCTTCAATGATGTACAGGCACCGGCATCCATCAGTGCGGTATTTGAAAGCACGGGAGGCGGCGACGTAACGCCAGCACCGGCACCAACGACGCAGGCACCAACGACGCAGGTACAAACGACGCAGGCGCCGACGACGCAGGCACCGACGACACAGGCACCGGCGACGGAAGCACCGACGACACCGGCACCGGCGCAGTGACAGGATGATACGTCTGTATAGGTTCGGAATCATATAAAATGAACAGAAAATAAAAAGAGAAGTATCTGGAAACAGTAAACAACTGTAGTCAGATACTTCTTTTTTTGTGCAAAATTTCAATTCTTTGGCATCTTCGGAGAGAAGATCAGGGAGGCAAAATAGGAGAAGATCAGAGCCGCTGAGGTTCCGACCGAAGCCATCGTGAAACCGCCACGGAAGAGCCCGAGAAATCCGTCTTTATCGACAGCCTCCCGGATTCCCTTCCAGAGATTGTATCCGAATCCGGTCAGTGGAACAAAAGCACCGGCACCGGCAAATTTCAGGAATGGCTCATAGATTCCGACAGCTCCAAGTATTACACCGGTACAGACAAGAATAACCATGACCCTGCCCGGCATGAGTTTCGTTGTATCCATCAGAATCTGGGATAGTACACAGATAAAACCTCCGATTACAAAAGCAAGAATATATTCCATAAAAGCTCCTTTCTTTCAACTAATTTTTCATTTCGATCACAACCGCATGTGCGATTCCGGGAATTGTCTGCCCTTCGTTAAAGCTGACTGTGGATAACAGGGCACCTGTTGGAACGAACAGGATGCGGGTCCATTTCTTCTGTTCAAGCTCGTGCAGGATATAACCGGCGAGTGTGACAGCTGCACAGCCGCAGCCGCTTCCGCCGCTGTGGGTGTCCTGTTCTTCATTAAAGAAGATGGAAACGCCGCAATCCATATGCTGCGTTTCGATATCATAATCGTTGTCGCGGAGAAGCTTGATTAAAATCTCGCTTCCGACGATACCGAGATCTCCGGTAATAATCTTATCAAAATGGGATGGCTTTACAGCGAGATCCTCGAGACACTGATAGATGACATCGGCGGCGGCAGGCGCCATGCATGCACCCATATTCATGTTATCCCGTACACCATAATCCACAATCCTGCCGGTTGTCACAGCCGTGATACGTGGATATTCGTTCATGGGTTGTTCCGGTGAGGTGGCTGCAATCAGAAAAGCTCCGCTTCCGGTAACTGTCCAGGTGGAAGACAGAGGACGCTGGTTACCATATTCAAGCGGAAAACGAAATTGTTTTTCGGCACCGCCGAAATGACTGCTGGTTACGGCAATCACATGTGAGGCGTAGCCTGCATTTACGGTCATGGCAGCGAGCGATAAAGCCTCTCCACAGGTGGAACACGCACCATATAGGCCGAAGACCGGAATCTGAAAATCCTTCAGACCGAACGTTGAACCAATCAACTGACTGAGCAGATCGCCGCCAAACAGGTAGCGGATAGATTCTTTTGCAATGCCTGATTTCGTGATGGCAGTCTGTACTGCACGGCGCACCATCTCCGATTCTCCTTCTTCCCAGGAATCCATGCCGAAGGCAGGATCAGTCTCAATCTGGTCAAAATAAGAAGCCAGGGGTCCTTGCCCTTCCATCTCTCCGACGATAGAAGCGCGGCTTAAGATGGCCGGCGGACAATCAAAGCGAATCGTCTGTTTCCCGACAGCCTGGTTTTGAGTGTTTTGTTCATGTGTTTCCATAATGACTCCTTTCTGCGTGTCCGCATCCTATAATAATTTGAAGATCCAATAGATAAGTCCGGCGACAAAGCTCACGACAATTCCGAAGAGAATGACCGGACCGGCGATTGTGAATACCTTGACACCTTTTCCGAACACTTCCCCTTCTTTCTTGTACTCGATCGTGGGTGAGGCGACCGAATTCGCGAATCCGGTGATTGGAACCAAGGCACCTGCACCACCGTATTTGGCGAGAGGTTTGTATAGATTGAAGGAAGTTGCGAGGACAGACAGAAGTACGAGAAGAATGGAGCAGGCACTCATGGCATCTGCCTCTTCATAATGAAATTGGATAAAAAAAAGATTGTATAGAACCTGACCAAGCAGGCATATACATCCTCCGACCCAAAAGGCATGTAAGCAGTTTGAGAAGCAGCTGTGTTTTGGCGTGACCGCTTCGACATAGCGGTTATATTCCTGATCATTTTGTTTTACTTTCATAGAGATAAACTCCTTTCATTATAGTTTAAGATGGGAAAAACAGGATCTGCCAGGCACATCCGAGCGCCTTCCCCAGAGCAGCTGCGGCAATCACGTAAGGCAGCCATGTCCGGACATTTAAGCGGCGGGATAAGATTGGCATGACCTGAAGGGTTTCTGCCAAAGCGCCGGCGAGACAACCGATGAAGATTCCGCCGAACAGGTTGAAGATGCTGAAGCCTGCCAGACCAGCCGGAATCCGGAGACTGAACAGATAAACAGCATTTCCAACCGTGACACCTGCGATAATCAGAGCTTCCAGCCGGTGGATGCCTTTGCCGGATTTCATCTGTTCCGCCAGCTTGTCGAAGATACCAAGCATCGTAATAAACGCAACAAAACCGGCAGAGACGGCGCTTCCGGCGCAGATACAGAAGAAACAGTAGGCAATTGTTTTAATCAACATCAAGACTTGTTCCCTCCCGTGCGCTGTCTACGACAATCGCGTCGTTGACATCTCGTTCGTATAATCGCATCTGCACCTGCAGAGGTGTCGGATCATCGGCTTTCTTGTGGTTTAATCCGTGATTGAAGAAGAGCAGCATGCCGAAGAACAGTCCGACGCAATAGGACAATATGCCGAATTTGTATCCGGCATCGGTCGTGTCGGCATCCAGACCGGTGAACATAAAATACAAATCCTGTAGCAGATCGATCGCACCGACGTCTCCGTTGTAGGACATGATGGAATACGCAGTTCCGAAAAAAGCGAGTACCATCAGAAATAAAGCTTTGATTTTCCCGGTGCGTTTATGTCCGTTATTTAAGTTCCGGTAATAGACGACACAATCCTGACTGCCGATGTTCTGGACGGTCACGGTTTTATCATATTTCAGGATTTCTCCGATCACAGCGAGTGCATTGACAACGGATTGCCCCTGTTCATTGTCGTGAAATGTAAACAGTTTAATTTTCTTTACATTGTGCATAATATCCGGCTGGCTGCAAAAGACGGATGCGATATCTTCGATGTGTACCTGCCTGGACGCAACCATTGTGCTTGCATCGAGGGAAAGATATATGGTTGTTTCTGCTTGCTCTGTATGATTCATAATGCATTCCCTTCCGTTTACTGATTGATTTGATATATATGGATAGTATGAGAATTTTTTGCAGGTATATCCTGTTAAATTCTAGCAAGAACATTTCTTTTTTTGTCGAGTTATGGTAGAATAAAAAATAATTATGGTTTGAAATAGATTCAGGAAGGAATACAAATCAGAATATGGAATTAGAACAGATACGAAAAAGGATCAATGAGGTAGATGATGAGATGCATCATTATTTTGCCGATCGTCTGTGGTACTCAAAAGAGGTGGCTGAAACAAAGCTGCAAACAGGGGATAGTGTCTATAAGCCGGAACGGGAAAGACAAGTGTTTGAGCGCTTTCCGGGGGAACAGGACGAAGAAAAACTGTATCGCCTGTATGTGCGGAAGGTCATGCAGTTATCGAGGTATCATCAATACGGGATTTTCCTCAAACAGGGAATCGTGGATGCAGAGTTCGAGATCTTGTATACCGCAGTGAAGAAAGCACTTGACGAATCCGGCAACACAGATGTATGTGTGAAAATCGAATTGACACCCGATCCGCAGAGGAAACAGGGAATGTCGATACAGGATATGCTTTCCATACTCGGAGACTTCGGAACCGAAGTTACCGCAGTGAAATACGAAGGCAATACAGTAAGTGTGATCGTGCGTGTGACCGGCATAGATTCCCTCGAATCACAACGAAGGTTATTCTACATGTTATACAAGGAAAGTGTGACGTATAATATGTATAAAGTATAAGAAATAATGATTGCGAAACCAGGGAAGATAGTAAATATAAGTTATACATCATTACAATTCTTAAGCAGACCATTGAAGCACGCTGGTACTTAATGAACTGCAAA
>USFH01000172.1 GCA_900553925.1 uncultured Clostridium sp. | reverse complement strand
CTGACTTAAGTCCATGAATAAGAGCAGCCTTTGTAGCTGTCTCTGCTGCCATCTGAGCAGCATATGGTGTAGACTTTCTGGAACCTCTGAATCCAAGTCCACCTGCACTTGCCCAAGATAATGCATTACCTTCGGCATCTGTCAATGTAACGATTGTATTGTTAAAAGATGACTGAATATGAGCCTGTCCACGATCAACATTTTTTCTAACACGCTTCTTAGCCACTTTCTTAGTAGTAACTTTCTTAGCCATTAACCTGAACCTCCATTACTTCTTCTTATTTGCTACTGTTTTCTTAGGACCCTTACGAGTTCTTGCATTTGTCTTTGTCTTCTGTCCACGAACAGGTAATCCTCTTCTATGACGGATACCACGGTAGCAACCGATTTCCTGTAAACGCTTAATGTTAAGAGCTACTTCTCTACGCAGATCACCTTCTACAACCTGAGTTTCGTTGATAATCTCGCTGAGTCTCTTAACCTCATCGTCAGTCAGATCACGAACTCTTGTGTCCGGATTTACGTTTGCTTCTTTCAGAATTCTTGTAGCTGATGTTCTTCCTATACCATAGATATAGGTAAGTCCGATTTCGATTCGCTTTTCTCTTGGTAAATCAACACCTGAAATACGAGCCATTCTTGTTATACCTCCGTAAAATAACTTAATGAAACAATTTTTGACACATGCTATGTGTCCAGCCGCTTTTATCAACTCCAGCCAAGAGCTGATGTCCGTTGTCGTCCACCCGATACCGGCGTGGCGTCAATCGAAGTTGGTATGTAATGTGGAATACCATTACACGCACAAATACAAGGCATAGTTATAGATGGGCTATCATCCTACATACCTTGTTCCAACTGTCCTGTCAGATTGTAAGACCTAATGTCTAACAATGACCCATGTTCTGCCTGCTGTTAATGACGAAACAGCAAAATACGACATGAATTAACCCTGACGCTGTTTGTGCTTTGGATTTTCGCAGATTATACGAATACTGCCTTTTCTTTTAATGACTTTGCACTTATCGCAAATTGGTTTAACTGATGCTCTAACCTTCATTAAAATACTCTCCTTTCCAAAAAGTCCGCTACGAAAACTTATAATACCATTTTCCATAGCGAAATGCAAGTGAAAATGTAAATTTATTTTGCTCTCCAGGTGATTCTTCCCTTTGTAAGATCATATGGAGATAAAACCACAGTTACTTTGTCGCCCGGAAGGATCTTAATGTAGTTCATTCTGAGCTTTCCGCTGATATGGGCAAGTACTTTAAGCCCATTCTCTAATTCTACCTGAAACATTGCATTTGGAAGCTTCTCCAATACGGTTCCTTCCATTTCGATTTCGTCTGCCTTTGGCATATCATATCCTCCTTAAATTTAATGATCTGTATTATAATTCAATTCCCTCTGCACATGATAAGATCTCCGGATCTCCCTCAGTGATCAGCACTGTATTCTCATAATGTGCGGACCGCGAGCCATCCATCGTAACAACTGTCCAGTCATCGTTCATCCAGCCAACCTCATAGCTTCCGATATTGATCATCGGTTCAATCGCTATGACCATCCCCGGCTTCAGCTTCGGTCCCCGGAACAGCTTCGGATAATTCGGCACGTTCGGGTCTTCATGGAGATGTGCACCTACGCCATGTCCGACCAGGTCACGTACTGCAGAATATCCTCTCTTTGTAACATACACAAAAACTGCTTTGGATATATCTTTGATATGGTTTCCTGCCCGGCATTGTACCAGTGCCTGAAAGAAACTCTCCTTCGTCACCTTGATCAGCTGCTCTGATTCCTCGTCGATTGCTCCGACACCATAGGTTCTTGCAGCATCTGAATGATATCCCTTGTATATAACTCCGGCATCGAGACTTACGATATCGCCTTCCTGTAAGATCCGCTCTTTCGATGGTATACCATGTACAACCTCATCATTGACTGAGACACAGATGGAAGCCGGATAGCCCTGATAGTTCAGGAACGACGGTTCGCATCCACGGCTCCGGATATAATCTTCGCCGCATTTGTCAATCTCATATGTGGATATGCCCGGTTTTATAATTTTCTTCAGTTCCTCATGCGTCTGGGCGAGAATTTCTCCCGCCTTCCGCATAAGCTCTATCTCATGTTCTGTTTTGATTATGATCGCCATTTTGAACTCCGATACAGATATTAACCTAAAATAGCTACAATCGCATCAAATACGTCCTTCATGTCCTTTGTTCCGTCAACCTCAGCGATGACACCCTTCTTCGTATAAAAGTCAATGAGTGGCTGTGTCTGCTCATGATAAACCTTCAGACGGTTCAAAACTGTCTCCGGCTTGTCATCATCGCGAAGGATCAGGTCTGCACCACAAGTATCGCACTTACCCTCAACCTTAGTTGGGTTATATACGATATGATAGGTTGCACCGCAGCCTACGCATGCACGTCTGCCTGACATTCTGTTCACAATATTCTCATCCGGTACTTCTACATTTACCGCATAGTCGATCTTCTCGCCATTTGCAGCAAGTGCAGCGTCCAGTGCCTCTGCCTGTGGAATCGTTCTTGGGAATCCATCCAGGATGTAACCGTTCTTGCAGTCATCTGCCTTGAAACGATCCATGATCAGATCTACAACCAGTTCATCCGGTACAAGCAGTCCCTTGTCCATGTATTCCTTTGCCTTTGCGCCAAGCTCTGTTCCGTTCTTGATGTTCGCACGGAAGATATCTCCGGTTGAGATGTGTGGAATTCCATACTTCTCAGCTAACATCTTTGCCTGTGTTCCCTTGCCTGCGCCAGGTGCGCCTAACATGATAATCTTCATATTCTTCCCTCCATACTTCTTATTTTTCTGTTTCTTGTTTACGCTCGTCTAAAATATCCCTATAACCAGGAATAGGAATGTACCTATAAGATACACTCCTGCTTCCTTTATCGACATTAATCATTCAAGAATCCTGAATAATTACGTACAATCATCTTTGACTCAATCTGATCAAGTGTCTCCAGAACTACACCTACAATAATGATGAGTGAGGTTCCGCCGAACGATACATCTGCACCAAACATTCCGTTGAAGAAGATTGGGATGATTGCAACGATCAACAAACCAACTGCACCAATAAATACGACGTAATTCAATATTTTATTCAAGTAATCCTGTGTCGGCTTACCAGGACGGATACCCGGGATAAATCCACCGCTCTTCTTCAGGTTGTTAGCAACCTCCATCGGATTGAATGTAACCGATGTATAGAAATATGCGAAGAATACAACTAACAGGATGTAAATGATCAGACCTACACTCGCCCATGGATATGCAGGGTTAAACCAATAATTTGAATTCATACCTCGCAGGATCTTTGACCATACGCCATTGGTGTTAATGTTGAACAAGTTCACAATAACCATTGGTACGGAAAGAATGGAGGATGCGAAGATAACCGGGATAACGCTTGAGGTATTTACCTTCAGTGGAATATGGCTTGACTGTCCGCCAGCCACTTTTCTTCCCTGAATTTTCTTTGCATACTGTACAGGAATGCGACGCTCGCCGTCCTGCAAAAATACAATAAATACATACATAGCTACAATGACTGCTACGATGATAACACCGGCAATCAATGCATTTGTGATATTGGAAGCACCCTTAATATAAGTATTATAAAGGCCTGCCAGATCACTTGGGATTCTTGCTACGATATTAATCAACAAGATAATGGATATACCATTTCCTACACCCTTTACAGTTATCTGCTCACCTAACCACATAAGGAAAGCAGCCCCTGCTGTCAAAGAAACAACTGCTACGATCATAGATACATATCCGCTCTCTTTGAAAATATTCTGATTGCGGAATCCGATTACCATAGCAAGTCCTTCGATTACAGCTAAAACAATAGAAAGATAACGAGTATACTCATTAATTTTCTTTCTTCCGTCCTCACCGTCTTTCTGCAACTCCTCCAGACGAGGAATGGCAATGGTAAGAAGCTGTAAAATAATGGAAGCAGTGATATAAGGTGTAATATTCAACGCAAAGATGGACATTCTTGAGAATGAACCACCTGTCATGACGTCAAGAAATCCGAGGGATTTGTTGTTGTTGAACATTTCCTGCATAACGCTGCCGTTTACGCCGGGAATTGGAATATTACATCCAATTCTCACGACGATCAGAGCAAACAGTACATAAAGCAGTTTCATACGGACTTCTTTTGTCTTAAACGCATTCTGAATCGTTTGAAACACTTAGATCACCTCTGCTT
>USFH01000171.1 GCA_900553925.1 uncultured Clostridium sp. | reverse complement strand
TCCTGAGACTGCTCTCCTCGGTGAGCAGGGCAAGGGCTTTGGTGTTGTTGCAAGTGAAATCCAGAAGCTTGCGGAGCAGACAAATGAGTCAGCGACGCATATCGAAGAAATCGTACAGGAACTGCTGCGTGATGCAGAAAAGGCAGTGGAGACGATGTATGGCGTGAAGGAAATCATGCATACACAGAGTGACCATGTGGAACAGACGGAGAGCGCATTTGAACAGGTACAGTCAGGGGTTGAACAGTCAATCGAAGGAATCAACCGCATTTCGGAGCATACAACCCGACTGAATGATGCAAGGGAAAAGGTTGTAGGAATCGTGCAGAACCTGACATCCATTGCAGAGGCGAATGCGGCTGGTACCGAGCAGACATCTGCATCAACTACCGAGGTTGGTGCAATCATGGAAGATATTTCCGGCAAATCAACAGCGATGCGCCAGGCAGCGCAGGAGCTGGATGAAGGCATGAATATATTCAAATTATAAATCGACAAGGAGGAACGCAATGTATTTTGAGAAGACAAAAGGCTTCCCTGCTGATTTCTTATGGGGCAGTGCATCTGCTGCATATCAGGTAGAGGGAGCTTGGAATGAAGATGGAAAGGGAATGTCAAACTGGGACAAGTTTGTACGTATTCCGGGTAAGACTTTCCAGGGTACAACCGGTGACAAGGCGGTTGATCATTATCATATGTATAAAGAGGATGTCAGGCTGATGGCAGAGATGGGGCTTAAAACCTATCGTTTTTCCATCGCGTGGTCACGTATTATTCCGGATGGAAATGGTGAGGTGAATGAGAAAGGCTTGAAGTTCTACGATGATTTGATCAATGAGCTTTTGGCAAATAACATTGTTCCTATGGTTACAGTCTATCATTGGGATATGCCACAGGCACTGGAAGACCAGTATCATGGTTGGGAAAGCCGCCAGATTGTAGATGACTTTGTTCGTTATGCAACAATCTTGTTTGAGCGTTTTGGCGATCGTGTAAAGCATTGGATCATCATGAATGAGCAGAATGTATTTACCGGTCTGGGCTGGATGGGAGGTATGCACCCACCAGGAAAGATCGATGAGGAGAAGCTGTTCTATCAGGTAAATCATCATGCATTTATGGCACATGCTAAGAGTGTACTTGCTTTGAAGAAATTACATCCGGAAGCATTGGTTGGATCTTCATTTGCATATGGACCATCTTACGCGATTGACTGTCATCCGGAAAATGCGATGGCAAAAGCAGATTATGATGATCTGAAGAACTATTACTGGATGGATGTATACGCATATGGTAGATATCCGCGCGCTGCAATGGCATATCTGGAAAGTAGAGATGTTGCTCCACAGATGGAAGCGGGAGATGCAGAAATCCTGAAGGAAGCTGCAGCCAAGGTTGATTTTATGGGTGTAAATTATTACCAGACTGCAGTTGTAGAATACAACCCAATCGATGGTGTTGGCGCATCGCACGAGATGAATACGACCGGAAAGAAGGGAACTGCAAAGGTACAGGGCGTGCCTGGGCTCTTCAAGAATCCTTCCAATCAGTTCCTTCCTACTACAGATTGGGATTGGACGATCGATCCGATGGGCATCCGTATGTGCTGCCGTGAGATTACTTCCCGTTATGATCTCCCAATCGTGATTTCAGAAAACGGACTGGGCGCATTTGACAAGTTCGAAGATGGCAAGATCCACGATCCATACAGAATCGACTATCTGAAGCGCCATGTGGAAGAGTTAAAGAAGGCTTGTGATGATGGCTGTCGTGTACTTGCTTATTGTACATGGTCTTACACAGATCTGTTAAGCTGGTTGAACGGTTATCAGAAGCGTTACGGATTTGTCTATGTTGACCGTGAGGAAGATGAGAATAGCGGAACATTAAAGCGTTACAAGAAGGATTCATTCGATTGGTATAAGCATGTGATCGAGACGAATGGAGAGGACCTGTAAGAAACGCGAAAGCCAATGAAATTGAAATATTAATACAAAGACTGCAATGTATCCGCGCTGCAGTCTTTTTTATCTTAATAAATGTTATTTATAAATGCGCCCGCGCTACACAAGGTTTGCGTGCCAATGTTCCCGTACTTGCATATAGTATATTAGAAACTTCAACCAGATATTTCACAATGTGAGTTGGGTATATGTATTATTCATAAGCAGACCATTGGAGCATGTCGGTACTTAATAAGCAGGGAAGTCAATTTGTTGACTGATCCTGCGAATTTAGTACCGTTACATGCGGAAGTGAGCGAGAGCGCGTCTGCGATGAAAATACATATACCCAACGGAAGTTGCGATAAAATTCGAAGTTTCAAAATAATATTTGGAGGGAACAATATGGCACGCGTATTTATAGGGGTAGGACATGGTGGCACCGATCCCGGCGCCGTGGGCTATCTTATCGAAAAGGACGTGAATCTGAAGATGGCGAAAGCCTGCTACGATTATCTGCGGGCAAGGGGCATTGACACACAGATTTCCCGAACGGGGGATGTGATCGACCGGCTGGTGTCGAAGATCGACCGCTGTAATGCATTTGCACCGGATTTCGCTTTGGATATCCACAACAACGCCGGAGGTGGAGATGGATTCGAGATCTTCCACAGTGTCGTTGGCGGCAAAGGAAAGGAGCTTGCAAAAAACATCGAGAAAGAGATTGTGAAGATTGGACAGAACAGCCGGGGCATAAAGACTAAGAAAAATTCCTATGGGCGCGATTATTTCGGATTTATCCGGAGTACGAAATGTCCGGCGGTCATCTGCGAGGGGGTATTTGTAGATAACAGATCAGATGCGGCACAGGCAGATACCGATGCCGAGTGCTGCGCATTTGGGGAGGCATATGCTCGTGGAATCCTGGCTACACTTGGGATTGCAGATGTCGCCACGGAGGATATGTCATCCGGAAAACCAGCTGTCACACCGGGCAGAGAGAATCCTGCGTCCGGGAATGGAGCAACAACCCGGAAAGGCGTGGAACCAATCAATCCGCAGGGTAGAACAGATAAGAACGATTACACTTACCGGGTAAGGGTAACAGCAAATGGATTGAATATCCGCAAGGACGCAGGTGTATCCCACGCAGTCACAGGGGTAATCCGCGACAAGGGGGTATACACGATCGTGGCTGAAAAGACGGTATCCGGGCAGAAATGGGGAAAGCTGAAAAGCGGTGCCGGATGGATCTGTCTCGGCTACACAAAAAAAGTGTAACACTTGACAATTAAAATCAAAAATAAAAATTCACAAAGGATTCTCAAGTTGATAATATTGTGCTATAATCTATACAATATTGACTGTGGCAGAATATAGGAAAACGGAGTGATATGGAACGAGATTTCCGGGTGAGACACAGACATCATGGAGATTTGTCAGACAGATAAATTTCAGATATACATTCGGTGGCGAAACACGAATGTATGGAATAGCAGGAGGATTACAAAATGGAAAAAAGAGAGTTGGTATATTACAGATTGGATAAGATCGATGGTAAGATCCTGGATATCCTGCAGGGAAACGCAAGAGCATCCCTGAAGGAAATCGCAGAGCAGGTGTTTTTATCTCCAACGGCTGTTGGCGCCCGTATTGACCGTATGCTGCAGGAGGGTGTACTGGAAGGATTTACAACGCGGCTGAATCCGGAATCAATGGGACATTATATCAAGGCATTTGTCAATCTGGAGGTGCAGCCGGAGCAGCGGGAAGAGTTTAATGAGTATATCAATGGCGTGCTGAATGTCGTAGAATGTAACTGCGTGACCGGTGATTTCTCGATGTTGATCGAGGTTCGTTTCCCGACAACAACCGAGCTTGATCATTTCGTAGGTGAGCTTCAGAAGTTTGGAAAGACAAAGACGCAGATTGTATTTTCAACAGTTGTAAAGCACAGATGCCGGTACTGGAAGGTCGACGGCAGGGATTTTGAGTCTCATGCCAAAGTTGCAGAAAACCAGGAGACAGAGAAGGCTGACAAGACAGAGAAAACCACGAAGGCAGAGAAGGCTGACAAGACAGAGAAAACCACGAAGGCAGAGAAGGCATCTAAGGGTGAGTAGATAGAGAATCCGATGGGAACCGAGGCGAGAAGAGGAAGCACATGATAGACGGGCACCGGGGCAGGATGCGAGACGCACATGATAGACGGGCGCCGGGGCAGGATGCGAGACGCGCATGACGGATGGGAGCCGAATCGGAATGACAACGAAACAAACATTTTTACAGAGCTTTATTAAGTGAAAATAAATTTCACGAAAGATTCTAAAGTTTTTTCTTTACATTTGTTTGTTTTAGTATTATAATGTGCCTATCGGTTGAAAGATGCCGAAATATTTAATTCCTAGGGGGAAATTTACTATGTCATATGTTGACGAGGTACTCGAGGTAGTACGAAAGAAAAATGCAGATCAGCCAGAATTTTTACAGGCAGTAACAGAAGTACTTGA
>USFH01000170.1 GCA_900553925.1 uncultured Clostridium sp. | reverse complement strand
CGGTAAAGATCACATGCACGAATATCGCCGACAGCACCTTCACAAGCGGCAGGATATCGATATTGAACACAACCTTCTTCACAAGGTAGTTGTATTCAATCAATGCGTTCGTTCCACCATTCAAGGCTTCTGAGAAGAAGAACCATGGAACCAGACCTGCCATCAGCCACAGAATGAACGGATGCCCGCAAGGGCGTCCGGATCGGAGACCTACGCTGAACACAAACCAATACACAACGACTGTGACAATCGGCTGTACAAACGCCCAGACTATGCCGAGATAGGAACCTGCGAACCGTGTCTTGAAATCATTCTTCGCAAGATTTCCAACCAGAGTCCGGTTCTGGATCAGTTCCGCCGGAAGTCCGAATAATTGTTTCATGCGTGATGGTTTTTTCTTATCCATTCTTATTTCTTATACTCCTTAATGCCACCCCATTTGGTGTCTTTCTCTGAGAATGTAAGATCCTCAAGTGTCATGCCTTCCGGCATTGGCCACTCAACTCCGATATCCGGGTCTGACCAGAGCAGGCCGCCCTCATCGTTCGGATGATAGAAATCGGTACATTTGTAGCAGAACTCTGCATGATCCGACAACACGATAAATCCATGTGCAAAATTCTTCGGGATGAAGAACTGTTTCTTGTTCTCCGCGGACAGACGCACGCCGAACCATTTGCCATAGGTCTTAGAGCCTTCGCGCAAATCCACTGCCACGTCGAACACCTCGCCGCTCACGACACGCACAAGCTTATCCTGTGGATAGTTGATCTGGAAGTGCAGTCCACGGAGCACGCCCTTCTTAGAGCTTGACTGGTTATCCTGCACGAATGTCTGATCGATGCCTGCTGCCGCAAAATCATTATAATTGTATGTTTCCATAAAATAGCCTCTGTCGTCGCCGAACACGGATGGAGTGATTACCTTCAGTCCCTCAATCTCCATGCCATCTGCTTCACATGTTTCGACTGTTATTTTCCCGAATTTCTGTTTCATAGTTTCTTCCTTTCGATGTTGGTTGTATATTCTTACTATGTGTGTTTCCGCTTAATTTTATATATAAAAATCACATTTTAATTTGCATTTTACATAGGTATTGAAATTGTAGCATATTGCACGGGAAACTGCAAGTTATTGGGAACGCTTCTTTTGTCCCGAAGAGTGTCCCCTGTCTTATTATTTACTATAAAAAAAAGCAGTCATTTTCTGACTACTCTTAATATGATTCCTCAAATATTGATTTTTCTTCTCTCCAGCTTTCCCCGGATGGCAAATCCCCTCTTGCCAACGCGACCATATAGGTATAAACTATAGGCTACTGGAGACGTATCGAAGTGGTCATAACGGGGCTGACTCGAAATCAGTTGGCCGGGGTAACCCGGCCCGCGGGTTCGAATCCCGCCGTCTCCGCTATTTTTATGTCCAAATTATAATTCTGCTTCCTTCAGATATCTGCTTACCGCATCCGTCCATGCCGGCAATGGCGTAAATCCATTCTCCACAAGCTTCTTCTTATCCAGACGGCTGTTATACGGTCTTGCAGCCTTGCTGAGTCCATACTCAGCAGTTGTAACCGGTGTAACCTTCGTGGTAAGTCCATACTGACGGTAGATCTCCACACAGAAATCATACCAGGAGATATAGCCTGTCTTCGGTCCTGTTGTTACATGTCCTGTTTGTTCGTCGCCTACATCTGTGCCTGCCTCCGGCAGCTCCGCATTCGTCGCATGATAATAGCCATATTTCTCTGTCTCACACATATCCACAAGCAGTCTTGCGAGATCATAGGTGTATGTCGGTGTACCGATCTGGTCGCATACGACGCGCACCTCATCATGTGTCTTGCCAACATTTACCATCGTCTTGATGAAGTTCTTGCCATTTAATCCGAATACCCATGCGATACGGACGATAAAATATTTGTCTAAGGTTGAGGCAACTGCCAGCTCGCCATCGAGCTTCGTCTGTCCATAGACATTGAGCGGTTTGTAATCCTTACAGTCTGGCTGCCACGGTTTCGTGCCCTGTCCATCAAATACATAGTCTGTCGAAAGGTAAAGCATCTTACAGTCCAGTGCTTTGCAAACTTCTGCAATATTCCTCGTGCCATCGACATTGACGCGTCGTACGATTGCCTGTTTATCTTCATCCTCTGCTGCATCCACAGCCGTCCATGCAGCGCAATGGATCACTGCGTCCGGCTTTGCTTCTTCGATTGTCTTCTTCACCGCTGCCTGATCTGTGATATCCAGCCCGACATATGGCATAGTTGTCACAGCCGAACCATCTGCCACACCGGCATACGCCTCACTTAAATCGGAGCCGACACCTTCGTATCCACGCTTATTTAATTCATTCATTACATCATGACCGAGCTGGCCATTGACACCTGTTACAAAAAATCTCATCTTTCTTTTCCTTCCTTTTCCCGCTTCCATTCCTCTACTCTCCTAATTTCACGATAATCTTATCCTCCATCACCCGAATATACCCATCATACGGATACACAGGCATCGTAAGGCTTTCTTCCCGCGCCTCTGCGATAAGCTCGCTGTCGCTCCGCGTCTTCAGATGATTCGGCGTGATTTCTTCTGTAAGGACATCCGGATAATTGTAGCCAAGCATCCGGAAGAACTGATGAATCCGGATCGATTGTCCCTGCTCGTTATTCGAGTAGATCGACTCTAACGCGAATTCGCCACGCGGATCCATATCTCCATACTCTTCCGGCTGTCCGAGGAAGATCACCGGCACATCCGGCGTTCTGCCTGCCAGCTTCTCCAGATCATAATTTACGTTTCGTGCTACATCCACATCCCGCTCATAACGTTTATAATCCTCCCGGAAATGCAGATTGGACTCCTTCGTTCCATAGAATACGCAAATAACACACGCCAGATAGAAAATGATCCGACATATGTCAGATTGACGTGTCCGATGCACGGACTCCCCGGATTTCGCCTCTGGCACTTCCCTCGCCTGTATCCACGCCGCCACGCATACAGTACAGCCTGCTACCGCAACGAAATATACAGTAAATATGCGGATTGGAAGCGCTCCATTTGCAGTGATGATATACATGGCGAAAGACGCTACGATCACGCCCAATGCATACAATCCCTTACAGATACGCTTATGCGCAAACTGCCAGATTCCAGCTCCAAGCCAGAAGACAGCCGCTGCCGTAAATAGCTTGACCGAGAAATATCGTCCGAACCAATATGCATAATTATCCTTCCACGTTGCAAGCATTGTCGCAACATCCTTCGCGCTGTGCAGCTGATCCCATCTGCCATACACTCCCATACCGTAGCTCGAGTAATTGACTCCGACCACCCACGCAAGAATTCTTCCGATTCCCTGCGACAGCAACATTGCAATCACGGAGAGCACAACCGGATACAGAATGTCACGCCATAGATTGTCCTTATCCTTCTTCAGATATGCGAACAGGCAGATCTCCACATAGAAGGTAATAAGCGTATTCTCAATCTGCGCACAGCCAATTAAGAGAAATGCAGCCGCACAGATGGATGGAAGAAGTCTCGCAAGCGTCCCGGGTTTTGCATCCGGGCTATCCACATTTCCTACATCTCGCTTCCGCGGTACGCACACAAGCGCATACGCCGCAAGCGTCGCAAATAATATCCCGCCTGTTACCTCCAGACAGTTATTCATATACACAAACATCCGCGCAATCAACGGATACGCGATAATCATGCTGACCACCGCCGTCGCACTTCCCCTCGACAGCTCCGATTCCATCATGCACTCGCAGATACACACAAACAGCACTGCCGCGATAACCAGACAAATGATTGCCAGCGTCTCTCTCCACACCGGCAGATACGCATAGGTATCAAAGATTTTCGCAAGCAGCCAGTACCCCCATCGCCCGGCGACCATCATGCCGTTATTCTTATAGAAATAATCAAAATTCTCGTCATCAATTCCAATCGAAGGGTTTGTCATTACAAATCCATAGGACAGTACAAGCACAACCGCCACTATGATCCAATTAACCCTGCGAAACGTCTGATTCCATCGTTTTACCGCCTGCTTCATAACGAATATCCTTTCCCTCACAATTATAAAGATTATAGCATGGAGTTCGTGATGAGGAAAGTGTTTCTTGATATGATTCAGGGACGCTTCTTTTGTCTTATGATTTGTAAATGCCTCATAGTGAGTACTCCCTCAAGAACAGCCGCTCCGTAGAGCGGCATGATTATTTCCTGCATTCAGCAGGAGGTTTTATATTGTTCGCCTTTGCAGTTTCGGCAATGCTGTAAATGAATCCATTAGCTGTTTTACTTTTCGGCGAAACCTTCAGCAGATTCTGCCTCACCCACGCAAAGTAAGCATCGACAAGCGGTTTTAGTATTCATCAGCATATCCTCCTCTGTGATAAATATAACAAACGATTCCGGCAATTCGTCAAAATCCTTTCCTTTACCCAGCAGATCACGATCTATCATACTTCCATGAAATCGCGCATGTCTGGCACCG
>USFH01000169.1 GCA_900553925.1 uncultured Clostridium sp. | reverse complement strand
CGGACTGGTAATACCTTCAATCGCACAATAAGAACCATTCGGGTTAAAGTCTTCATCCATGGTTGGATTTCCATCAATATCTACATACTGTGTCGCAACCTGGCCGTTCGCAAACAATTTCTGAATCCACTCATCACTTGCCACGAAACGTCCCTCACCATGAGAAGCAGGAATCGAATACACGCCGCCAAGTTCTGCCTCCTGAAGCCATGGCGATTTATTCGTAACCACTTTTGTATAAACGGTCTTCGACACATGACGTCCAATGCTGTTTGTCGTCAATGTCGGCGAATCAGAAAGCTGTGTCGTAATCTTACCGTAAGGAACCAGACCAAGTTTAATTAACGCCTGGAATCCGTTACAGATGCCAAGTACCAAACCGTCTCTTTCATCTAACAGTTCATGAACGGCATCTTTAATCTTTTCATTACGGAAAATGGAGGTAATGAATTTTGCCGAACCATCCGGCTCATCACCAGCACTAAATCCGCCGGCAAACATCAAAATCTGGGACTCACGGATTGCCTTTTCAAAAGCATCCACACTGTCTGTAATATTCTGCTCCGTCATATTTTTAAATACAATGCTCTTTGTATCAGCACCTGCTGCCTGGAACGAAAGAGCGGTATCATACTCACAGTTTGTTCCCGGGAATACCGGAATAAATACCTTTGGTTTTGCAACTTTATTCTTTGCTACATAGATGGAACCGGCATCATACACTCCTGTACTTACCTTTCCGTCTACAATCTTCAATGTATCGTTGATCTTATCGTTCTGCTCCACGCCGGACTCTGTCGGGAACACCTTCTCAAGCTTCTTTGTCCATGCATCTAATGCTTCGTCCATTGTGATCACAGCATCGCCATATACGAACTCCGGCGCATCCTGTACTTCACCGATAACTGTACATGGAATACCAAGCTCTGTCACATTGTCCTTCTCTACTTCGAGAATGATAGAACCATATTTCTTCGCTGTGAGATCATCTGCATCAACGGTCTTCGCAAGCTTCACACCGAGCTTGTTACCAAATGCCATCTTCGAGATTGCCTCAATCATACCACCAAAGCCGATTGCATAAGCAGATACAACCTTGCCCTCTGTGATTGCCTGATGCAGCTTCTCGTATTTATCCATAGCATCCTGATAATCCGGCTTATCGTAAGCATCCCGCTTGATATCGAAGCATACAAGCTGGTTGCCTGCCTTTTTGAGTTCCGGTGTTACCACATCCTGATAGCTTGCAACATCGACTGCGAAGCTGACCAGCGTCGGAGGAACATCAATATCATTGAACGAACCGGACATGGAATCCTTACCGCCGATAGAAGGAAGTCCGAGTCCCATCTGTACATCATACGCACCGAGCAATGCCGAAAGCGGCAATCCCCAACGATATGGATCTGTACCAAGTCTCTCAAAATACTCCTGGAATGTCAGTCTTACCTTGCTTACATCACCACCTGCAGCTGCGATCTTCGCAACAGATGTAAGTACCGCATAGATAGCTCCGTGGTATGGGCTCCAGCTTGACAGGTACGGATCAAAGCCATAGCTCATCATCGTAACTGTATCGGTTTTTCCCTTCAATACCGGAAGCTTCGCAATCATCGTCTGTATCTCAGAAAGCTGGTACTTACCGCCATATGGCATTGTAACCGTACCTGCACCGATTGACGAATCGAACATCTCCACAAGTCCCTTCTGGGAAGCGACATTCAGATCAGAAAGTGTATCTAACCAGAGCTTCTTCACATCCGAAGCATCCTTCTTCTCATCAAAATATTTTGCAGATGCATCCGGCATAGAAACCTTAACGTCTGTCTCCTGATGTGCACCGTTTGTATCAAGGAATGCACGGGACAGATTAACAATCTCTTTACCTCTCCACGAAAGCACCAGACGCTTCTCTTCTGTAACGACTGCAACTGCAACTGCCTCTAAGTTCTCCTCAGCGACGTACTGCATCATCTTGTCAACATCCTTCGGATCAACAACGACTGCCATACGCTCCTGAGACTCGGAAATCGCAAGCTCTGTACCATCAAGGCCTGCATATTTTTTCGGAACCTTATCCAGGTCGATCTGCAAACCATCGGCGAGCTCACCGATTGCGACTGATACACCACCGGCACCGAAGTCGTTACATTTCTTGATCAGGCTTGCAACCTCTTCCCGGCGGAACAGACGCTGGATCTTACGCTCCGTTGGTGCATTACCCTTCTGTACCTCAGCACCACATGTCTCAATCGAGCTTTCTGTATGTGCCTTGGAAGAACCGGTTGCTCCACCACAGCCATCACGTCCGGTACGTCCACCGAGCAGGATGATGATATCGCCCGGATCAGAGTTCAGACGCTTCACACATCTTCTTGGAGCTGCACCCATAACGGCACCGATCTCCATACGCTTTGCAACGTAGTTTGGATGATATACTTCCTTTACCAGTCCGGTTGCAAGTCCGATCTGGTTACCATAAGAGCTGTAACCTTCGGCGGCAACCTTTACAATCTTTCTCTGTGGGAGCTTTCCATGCATCGTATCCTTCAAAGATACAGTCGGATCTGCAGCACCTGTCACACGCATTGCCTGATATACATATGAACGTCCGGAAAGCGGATCACGTATTGCACCACCCAGACAGGTTGCAGCGCCACCAAACGGCTCGATCTCTGTCGGATGATTGTGTGTCTCATTCTTAAAGCTTACCAGCCACTCTTCTTCTACACCATCGACCTTAACCGGAACAACGATCGAACATGCATTGATCTCGTCTGATTCTTCCTGATCATCAAGCTTACCGGCTTTCTTCAGCTCCTTCATTGCCATAAGCGCGATATCCATCAGGCAGACAAACTTATCATCTCTGCCCTTGTACATTTCCTTTGTCGCATCGACATAACGGTCGTATGTCTCAGCAATCACATCCTTGTAATAACCATCATCGAACGCAACATTTGTAAGCTCTGTTGAGAACGTTGTATGACGACAATGGTCAGACCAGTATGTGTCGAGCACACGGATCTCTGTCATAGACGGATCTCTGTGTTCCTCATTCTTAAAATACTTCTGTATATGTTCAAAATCCTTGATTGTCATAGCAAGTCCGAGGGAATCATACAGCGCCTTCAGCTCTGTCTCTGGCATATCCTTGAAGCCATCAAAGATCTTCACATCTGCAGGTTCCTCAAAGTTTGTAACCAGAGTCTCCGGCTTTGTCTCGTCTGTGATACGGGAATCAACCGGGTTTACAACATACTCACGAATTGTCTGCATCTGCTCTTCTGTCACATTACCCTCTACTACATAAGTTGTAGCTGTCTTGATGACCGGTGTCTCCTCCTCGTTCAGAAGCTTGACACACTGCTCTGCAGAATCCGCACGCTGATCAAACTGTCCCGGAAGATATTCCTGCGAGAAGCACTTTTCCTTCTCATTCATTGGGAATGATTCTTCATATACGACATCGATCGGTGGCTCCGAGAAGATCGTAACCTTCGCTTTCTTATAGGTATCCTCCGATACACCTTCCATGTCATACCGTGTCAGAACCCGGACATTGTCAGCTTTGATTCCAAGGTAATCCTTGAACTGCTTCTTTAAGTCCTTTGCCTTAACCGCATAAGCATCTTTCTTTTCTACATAGATTCGTCTAACCTTGCTCATGACTTTCCTCCTGAATTTTGTAATTTCCTTCCTGCACGTTACTGGTGCATACGTCTTACAATTTTGTATATTACCACATTTTGGAACACGAGTGGGGAATTTTGTACAAAAAATACAATTCCATCTGTCGGTGCCAAAATTTCAGCCTTAATATTACCATCCATCGGGTTAATGATCTCCGCAAGCACCTGTCCGCGTTTTACCTCCTGGTTTACCCCGACGATACAACGGAAAAAACCCGCCTCATCGGCACGCACCGACACAAGATCCCTCTCTTTCAGTGTCGTTGATATATATCCCCCATGGCTCTCATAGCGGATAATCCCCATACGTGTCAAAAACCGGAGTACCGCACTGACCGCCATCTTTGCACTCTCACCATCGAGTGTATCTGTTGTAGCGGAGTACACTGAAAAAGCCTGTGTTCCCGTCTTCTGCCAGTTATAATTGAGTGTTGCCGTATCAAACGAACGCGTATCCCCGGTAAGTACATATGGCATACCAAACAGATTGGCAAGGCTTGTACTCTCTGTTCCTGTCTCCATCATCCGCACATGCGGAATCGAGATTCCATCCAGGTAAAAGCTTGCAAACTGAACACCATATGTATAATCTTTTACGCGTTCCATCAACGTAGCCGCAATCCGGCTTGTCGCAGTTCCCTCAATATTTCCGGGAAATGAACGGTTGATGTCTGAATCATCGGAGATCCATTTCTTCTTTTGCGCATTCATTGAGCTGTAATTGAGCGTTGGAATAAGCAGGATTTCTTTCCCGGCTACCACATCTCCCTGTGCTTCAATTTCTGCAAGCTTCTGTGCCAGAAGCGAACAGATATACAGCTGCTGA
>USFH01000168.1 GCA_900553925.1 uncultured Clostridium sp. | reverse complement strand
GATAGGTCCCGGCTCCTTTCTTGAAATTTTTCTCTAAACAAACTATAATAGTACTGTATCTATGCCAGCAACCTTTATACTTGTGACATTTTTATCCTGTTGCTCCGTCATGTGGTCACGCAACCTAAAAAATAATTGTAGTTTCAGATTCATTTTTTCAGGAGGTACACTTATGACAATACTTTCGTTCTTACAAAACGTTTCGGCGGGTGCAGGCGAGCGCGGGTTTTGCATTTGGAACCAATGAAACAGGAGCAAGGCTCAAGTATAAGTTTGGGCGCCGAGGGGTTCAAATCCCCTCAAACCCGCTATTTCATAAAATCTTTCAAACTCATCTGTCCCTTACAGTTACCGCCGATGGTAGAAGGTTCCCAGCCAACTCCTATATAGTCCAGAACTTTCGCCCAGCCATAATCATTCCCCTCTTTATCCTTGCACATATGGAACATCAGATAATCCCACTCTTTCGGATTGCTCTCATGCAGTAAATCAAACCTGTGTGGTCGCTTCTCCATATGGATTCCGAACCCGCACATACTGCATCCAGTACGCTGTGCCTTGGTGGTGTAAAGCGTTCCATCCGGTTGCTTCTCGATAGTTCCATAAATCTCTGGAATGATGCTTTCAGGCATTTCAAAACATTCCGAAATCCGCCCTTCTTTCAACAGCCTTTCGCGGTATCGCTCTCTCAATCCGTTTTTCCATAGCTCATCCATCTCTAATGCAAGTTTCAAAATATCCTGCCTGCCAAAGATAGCAAATGGTGCTGACCGAATGGTCGATGCTCCAAAATAGTTACATCCATTCATCCGCAGGCTCTTGGCACGTCTGCCACCTTCGGATGCCATCAATCCAAGATATGGCACGCTGTTATGTTTCTTCCCCCAATCATCACAATTTTTTTCTTTGAGATAATAGCAGCACTTAGATGACACGAGAAAATCCGGCTTCTGGAAGTTGCATCCTTCATTCTCGTTCTCATACCCACCGAACAGTTCAAGCCACCTCTGTTTTAACTGCATCTTGGAGTTTTTCTGCCACCCGCCATATGCTCCCGTCTCTCCGGTAATAATCGCATGGCGCACGGTCTTGTTCTTCTCTGTGGGATTCTGGAGCAGTTCTATCTTCCCTGCAACCTCTTTGGATATGACCGGAAATCCAAATTCCTGTATCACTTTTGCTTTCGTCCAATAGGTGCCATCATCCCGTTTCAGTGGCGGCACATTGATGATTCCAAGCGCCTTATGTACTATCTGGATGCTTTTATCTTCCAGCGTAGACGCACTCACCCCCGGTGCATTTATATGGCAAACTTCGTGTAAAAACAGATATAAGACAATGCTATCCAACCCGCCAACAGATACATGATAATTCAATTGTCTGCCATCACACTCATTTGCAAATTCCTCTGCTCTTATCTGCGCGTATCTTCTCTTAAATTCATACGGCTGTTTTTCTTTCTGCATGAAAGATGCTATCTTTCCATATGTTCCAAGCCGTTCCATTCTTTCCTGTACTGATTCCATTTCTGTTACGGAGTAAAGACGTCTTTATCGCTGCAGCAAACCTCTTACTCCTTTCACACATTTTTCAAACTCACTTCATATTGTTTTCACATCTGGCAGCTATAGTAATAACTGTCAAAAGGAAATAACCTTTTTACATAGATTCTTTTTCATAACTCAGCCAGCAGGATTCCCCCTCTTGCTGGCTTCTCCTTTTTCTGGGGTTTCTCCTAAGATTCTATCCAGACAATCGTTCCAGCCCTCCCGGTGCAATGTTCTGTTAATGCTCTCATAACCGGATTCCAGCTCTGGTATCTTCTCCGGCAGTTCCCGAAGCGGGCACCAATCTGGTCTCTCTGCCTTTGCTGATAAGTTCTCTTCTGTTGCTCTGCAAAATCTTTCACTCAAACTCACGTACATAGCGTAGCAATCGTTGCAATCTTCCGGCATATCCATAACTAATACTGCTTTAGCCATACCTCACACTCCTTTCGGTTTCTCACACCGCTCAACCATTTCTGTATTGAATAATATCGGCAATACCCTACTCATCCTCCGCTTCCTCCGTTTCTTCCTCCTGGCAGTAATACACAATCGGATTGCTCGCATCACACTCGCAGTTATTCCATTCGATATCTTCTAATGCCCTCTCTTTTGCAATCTGAATGGCTTCCGCTTCTGTATCAGCTTCAATGTCATCATAGTCAATCGTTAATTGTAAACCTACGCCCGCATTCCACTTAGTCATCTACTCCACCGCCTTTCACAATCTCGATTGCTCTTTCCAGTCCCTCGTTGAATAGGTCGTCATATTCTGCATCCAAGCAAGGACATACTTCATTCACATACTCGTCAAAATCCGCATACGCAAACTCTTTTTCATCTTCCAGCTGCTCCACAACCTTGTCCGGGTCGTAGGCAGTCGGAACATCATCAATAGCAACCAATTTGACAACACCGCTTCCGGTATGACTTGCTATCACTTTTCCCTTGAATTTATCCGCATCAATCAGTCTCATCGTTTGCCCTCCTGTCTAATAATTCGCCTGAACTACTTTTACTATTTCCCAAAAGCAAGCATATATCTCTTCGTAACTGTCTTCCCCAGCAATAAGCTGTTGATCAATGATCTCCTGTACCTCTCTTCTTACAGTCATCGCTTTCTGGCATTCTTCCACTGTTCCGATCGTGCGGTACTGTTTTAACTCTTCCAGGGCCTTAATAATTGAGTTTCCAATATCTGACCCCGGAAGAATTCCCAACATGTTACTTTTTCTTTTTGAGCTTTTCAGATATTCAAGTGCTTCATTCTCCGTCATTCTTACACCTCCAACAGTTCCGGATTGTCAACCTCGTTTCCAATGACATCTATATAATCCGGATTGAACTCTGCCAAGGAAACGCTTTCAGCAGTAAATATGGATACGGCTTCCCAACTCAATGAATCATCTGACCATTTGATAACGAAATCTTCATCTTCATACCGGAAGATATCATTCTCATAGATTCCCTCATATCCGGTACACTGGCATAATGTATCAATCTGGATTTCAAATCTTTCGGCAACAACATATAAACCGCCATTACACAAAGAACCTGTATATATGTAGCAGTGGTTGTCTATGAGCACATAACATCCTTCCACCCATTCGCCATTATCAATCCGCTTTCCACGGCATAAATATCTATTCTCCATCACTCTTTCACTCCCTTCGGTGTTATCTTGATCCTCTTCACACAATTCGGGCAGAAATCAAACCCGTTCACTCTTGTGGTGCATTCCGTGCAGATTTTCTTATCACAGGTCATGGTATAACTTTTAAATCCACTCCCCCGTGCATGTGTAATAATTGTATTTACAGGCATGTCGCACAGCAAAGTTGATTCCCTTTTTTTTCAGAACGGGCACAGATCATCTTTCGGTATATGTTTAACTACGTCTCCCATCACGTTCCACCTTTTTTCCTTTGCAAACTCCTCTATGTTCATGCACGGAGAAAGAAATACTTCCGGTCTGTTTCATGTAAGTCAATTTTTCTCCGGTCAACTCACATTTGTGTTTACGTTCGTTCAAATACTGACATCTTCCATCACAATACATCGCTTTCCCCCTCCATTTCTTTCAGCTTGGCTTCGGCTTCCTCTCTGGTAAAGAAAATTACTTCTCCAAAACGATGTGCAAATGTAAAGTCATAGTTTTCAAACCATATTTGCGTAGTAAAATCCGTTCCTTCCATTTTTTCAATCTCGATTTTCAACACCCTATGTTTTGAAATTTTTTTACTTGCCTTATTAACTTTATAAACAATATCTCCAACCTTGCACGGCAATCGCAGAAGCAATCCCTGCTCCTCGGCATCCTCGTAGTCTTTGAGTTTCCGATATACGGCATCTATTTCCTCGCAATCCGGTTCACATGCCCTTTCCCACAGTTCATCATCAATCCACAATGGATTTCTCTCCGTTAATCTCTCCATGCTATCCCTCGCTTTCTGCCTTAAGCCATTCGAGCCAACCATCTTTATCCAGTGAAATATTGTACTGTGCAAATATTTCTGCCAACTCCTCATCCGTCATGCTCCTGATCCGGTCTGCATTGGTCTGTGGTCTGCATTCTTTCACAATCTCAAAGCACTCATCCTTCCAAGCTAAAACATTTTCAAGCTTGTATGAGCTGTAGCCGACATTATAATGATTCTCTCCAATTTTCTTGTACTTGATTTCGTAATATGGCTTTTTTCCTATCATTGTTACAATAATATCTAAGCAGGAAACTTTAATGCGTTCCGTTTTGCTATCCCGTGCCGCAGTTCTTATACACTCAATCATGACTTTCCTCGCTTTCTGCAAGTTTTGCATATTTCCAATCACACACATATGCCTGATCTCCAGCACTCCATGATGTAGTGCCCTGTTTCCATGCATACACTAATCCGTTTTTGTATTTTGCAAAGTATCTCCGATCCCATACACAGGATTCGCTATGTCTCACAAGAATCGGTGTATCAACTGGAACTCTACTCCAATCAACCG
>USFH01000167.1 GCA_900553925.1 uncultured Clostridium sp. | reverse complement strand
CAAACTCCCGGATCACATGGCTGATCTCTGCACCGTTCTTCAGCTTGCGGGCCATCTCGCACAGATACCAGCCGAACACCATAGAATAGGTGTGAGGATCCAGCAGGTGGATCTTCTGGCTTACGTTTTGCCATTATGCTTCACCCCCTGCTTCCTCTTCACCATCTGCACTTGTTCTGTCCTTCGGAGGAAGGAATGACTTCAGTTTTTCTTCTATGACACGAGGATTCTCACCTGCCTGAATCGACAAAATACCCTCAATCATAACTTCTTTTAATTTAATTTCAATCTCATTCTGAAGCGACAGCTTCGCAACAATCGGCGCACATAACCAGTTGGCTATGATAGAACCATACAACGTTGTTACAAGTGCGACCGACATATTTGGTCCGATGGAATCCGGATCTGACAGATTCTTCAACATGTTAATCAATCCAAGCAACGTACCAATCATACCCCAGGCAGGACCTGCAGATGCAATATTTTTCCAAAATGTAATATTCCCCTGATGCCGGGAATCTACATTCACAAGTTCTGCTTCCAAAATGCTTCGTACAAGCTCCGGATCCGTACCATCGACAATCAGCATGATTCCTTTTTTCATAAATTCATCTTCCAAATTATTTGCCGATTCTTCCAATGCAAGTAAGCCTTCTCTTCTCGCAAGGTTGGAAAGCTCAATAATTGATTTGATTGTACCTGCCTCATCCGACTTTGGATTCTTGAAAATCAGACTAATGGACTTTAAACCAGATAAAAATCCCTTTAAAGAATTTCCGGCAAACGCACAACCCAAAACACCACCAAATACAATATATACAGATGGTATATCGACAAAGTTATCTACAATTACACTGAAATCATGACCATTTACCATTCCGTAAATCATCAAGCCAAATGCAGCCACCATTCCTATGATTGATGTAAAATCCATGTTGTTATCCCCTATACATTTTCTGCCTTGTTCCCACTATCTAAGAATAAAGCGAATATTTTTCTCTTATAGCCGATCACAAGTGAGGTTACTTCCTCAGCAGACTCACTCACGACGAATTTCTTGCCGTTAGTCAGTGTAATTACAGTATCCGGAGTCTCCTCCACCGTCTCAATCAGTTCGGCATTGATCATCATCTTTTTCCCTTTTAATCTGGTAACTTCAATCATATCTCTGCACTCCCTGAAATATTACACATTTTCCGGCATTACAATTAGGCTAATTATAACACAGTTCGATTTTTATGTCTACAAAATAAGACAGGCATTTTCCATTTTTTCACATCATCAAAAATAGAAAACACCTGCCATTTTTATTTTCTGATTAACGCTTCAGATTCACAAGTTCTTCCAGCATAGAATCCGAAGTTGTGATGATTCTTGAATTTGCCTGGAATCCTCTCTGTGTCGTGATCATATCTGTAAATTCAGCAGACAAGTCAACATTCGACATTTCCAGGACACCCTGCGAGATTTTTCCACCATCTTCATCTACAGACGTTCCAATACCATCAAAATAGCCTGAGTTCTGCGTTGTTGTATACACGCTGTTACCAAGTGCTTCAAGTGCCATTGGATTTTCAAACGTAGCAACAGAAATTTGTCCGAGCAGTTTTGTCTCACCATTTGTATAAACGCCATACAGTTTACCGGTCTCGTCAATGCTGACATCATTGAGCTTACCCATGGAACGACCGCCACCCGTAGAATCTGCAGCACCGCGGACTGCTTTCACCGTTGACTTTCCGTTCGATTCAAATCTCGTCAGATATGAGAAATCAACATCAATTCCGTCCTTCTTCTCGCCATTGATTACCGACTGGAATACATCGCCCTTCTCGTTCGGATTTTTTGGTTTGATCTCAAGCATTGCATTCTTCTGCCCTGCCGCACCGACATATTCGAAGTTACCTGTATCTGCATCGAATTTGACCTGAATGGAATTCGCACCGCCGATCGTCGCTGTATATCCGCCTTCCACGGCATCTGTTGTCGGATCGTCCGTTCCTGTAATTTCGATATTGTTCGAATCCTTAATAGATGTAATCTCCAGATTGTACAGAGATTTATCTGCCTGATTCTGATCCTGTGTCAGCTTGAACTTGACTGTATAATTATAGCCAAGTGCATCATAAATAGATACAGATATCGCACGTCCGTCAACGGATGTGAGTTCAGGATCTGTCATATCTATATTTCCTGTCAGGTGTGCATCTGTTGTCATCTGCGGAGAGGATACCTTGTTTGCTTCTGACTCAGGGTACAGTGCTGATACAGTATCTTTCTTGATCTGTGTCGGATTATCCGGATCTACCTGCCATCCCATAACCTGATAACCGCTTCCGTTTACCAGACATCCGCTTCCATCTACACCGAAGGAACCTACCTTCGTAAAATAATTAGTTCCGCCACGGCTGACTACAAAGAAAGCAGAGCCGGAAAGCATCATATCGTATGTATTGTTCGTGGTCTGCGCACTACCATTCTGCGTGATTGACGTCTGAATCGATGCAGTCTTAGTACCAAGACCGATCTGAGAAGCATTCGTACCTCCGGTTGTTGCAGTTGCACCGGTTGCGTTCGCACTTGTCTGATACAAAACGTCGCTGAATAATACAGACGAAGATTTAAATCCCGTTGTATTTACATTTGCAATATTATTACCGATAACGTCCATTTTTGTCTGATGTGTCTTAAGCCCGGCAACACCAGAATAAAGTGATCTCATCATAATTTCTGACCTCCATAATCTTGTTTCAGGTTTTCCTCTGTCATTCAGAAAACCAAAAGCCTCCTTATCGGTCCGGCTTTTATACAATGACAGCTCCATCAATATTGGTAAACACTTGTCCGCTCTCACCCTGCTCCATCGCAGTAACCACAGTATTGTTTTTTATATTTACGATAAACGCCAGATTATCCATCATCACAAGGGATTCCCGGATCTGTTTTGTTCTGGCCTGTCCAACACCCTGATTTAAGCGTTCAAGCTGCTTGTCTGACAATTCAATATTTCTGTTTTCGAGCCGCGCATTTGCATGTTTAGAAAATTTAACTTCCTGATGTATCTTTCCCTGCAGGATATTCTGAAAGCTGTCCGGCGATTGTTGTGCATCCACCGGCTTTACCTGTGCATTTTTAAGATACATTCCTGCAGCCTGTTCCATGGAAAGAAAATCAATATTCAAAGAATTCATATGCATTCCCTCCTTGTTCTGCATAAAACTCCATCCTATATTATTCTGTCCCAGTCTTCTTATCGTCTGTCTTCGATGTATCATCCTTCTTTGTATCATCCGATTCGGAATCCTTATTGATCGTACCATCTGCATTTGTATGAGATTTCAGATACAGATAATAGTCATAATCAATCACAGAATCCAGATCTTCCGCCGGATAATAAGTATTGTCTATCGACAGGTACACATCTCCGTCTTTGACTGTTGCATACTGAACCAGTCCACTGATCATGGCACTTTTTCCCGACGAATCTGTTGTATTCATGATCACATACTTTCCTACGAGATTCAGGTCATTTCCTTTTTCCATTGTATCGCTGATATTCAGCTGTGCCTCTAAGGAAGAATACTGGGCAAGCTGTGACATATACTCCGTATTATCACTTGGATTCAAAGGATCCTGATACTGCATCTGCGTAACAAGCAAATTCAGAAAAGCTTCTTTATCCAGGTCGTTAGAAGATGTTTTACCTTTTGATGTTGCGGAATAATTATTTGATGAACTCGCAATGCTGTTAACTGCTGAATCAACTGCCATTTCTCTGCCTCCTTTCCATAAGCTATACCATATAACTCACTTGATTTCCCTGTGCCTTCATCATCTCTGATTCCAGCTTCTGATTCTCACTTATTTCATCGTCAGAATCAGCCTGTAAATTAATACCTGTCACGCGTTTCCTTTGATTTTCTCTTCCAGATTCCGCGTCTGCCTGTGTCTGAGCTTCTCCGTTTTCGAAATAGTCTTGTGTTCCTACCATTACCTCTATCGCATCTACTTTGAGATCCCGGTTGTCAAACGCTTCTTTCAAAAGAGACAAGCCGGACTCGACTGCATTTCTGGCAGCTTCTGTTTCTGCGATGATCTGCGCCTGCATAACACCATTTTTCGTTGTAACATGAATCTGAACCTTGCCAAGCTGTTCCGGATTCAACTGTAATGTCATGGATGTAACATCCTTTGACAGATTTAGTTTGATCTCATCCACGACCTGCCTCACAATATCTGTCTGTGATACGACAGTATCGTAGGTTTCTGTTAATGCAGGTCCCGTTGCAGCCTGCGTCATAGCCTGATTCAGATTAGAAATCACATCTTCCGCATTCTGCTTCATCCAATCTGCAGAAGCATCCGTATCTCCGGCATTCTCTGTCTGTACCGTAATCTGTACTTCTGCATTATCGGTTTCGATTCCGGAACCTTTTGCATCCGTCTGTACAGTCTTGTTCTCCGGTGTAATGTGTACAGCCGGCTCCGCTTCTGTTTCAGCCATCTGCATTTTTTCCGTACCAGCAGCCGGTTGTTCTTCTGTCTGTGCGGATGC
>USFH01000166.1 GCA_900553925.1 uncultured Clostridium sp. | reverse complement strand
CGGACACGCAGAAGCATACAACACCGGAAACAGACAGTACTACTCAAACGTAATACTGTCTGCCCATTTCAACATGGTTGGTTCCAATTTGTTATAATCACGGGCTTTACATACAAATTCGCAGATCCAGTAGTTCTGCCCTTCCTGCAGCATACAGTGCAGATATGTGTATCTGGCACCTGACACTGTCAGGCTGTTGCTGAAGTAATAATAGTTGTTTCTCTGAATTAATTTATCCGTTGCAATATTATTGAGTGCACAGATCTCTTTTGCATAATCGCGAAGACCGGAGATCTCATATCCCTGATATTCCAGAGTCGAAGCATTTTCCGTCTTCACAGAAAATGATACATCATCACTTACAAAATAAGCATCAAATCCGCTCATCTTGCTTTGCTTAAAATGATCGGTCAGCGTGATCGTCATCGTATCAACGGTAAAGTTCTTTGGATTGCCACTGCAGCCGCACAGCGTACATGCGATAAGAAACAGAAGCAGAAGTCCGGTTTTGATTTTCGTTTTTTTCGGACACATACATAAAACCCCTTTCCTACATGATGTCAGGTATTCGGATGCTGTCTGGAGGAGAGTCCTTCCTGTATAAATGCATCAATGTTTCGTTCGTTTGCTTTCATGATGGCAGCCAGCCGTGCCTGTTCATCCGCCTTTTCACGGGCAGCCTCTATCTCACGGCTTTTCTTTGCTTCATCCTCCGCAGCTTCGCGGTTTAACCTGGCCATAATCTCATTTGCACGGGCGAGTACATCGTCATCTACACCGGCTGGAATCTCGTCTTCTGCAAGTGCGGAAGTATCAGCAGCGGGGAAAACCGGTGCTGTCTGGGATGCCAGGGAATCTGTTGGTGTGTGCTGCGCGTCCGGATCAAGTGCCGCAGAAACAGGCTGCGTATCCACAGTTACAGCTGTATCTGCATCCGGTTTGTCTGGTTTGGACTCCGGATAGCGGACATACGGATCCTTCTCTTCGGGCCAGTTATGATAGATCAGTACATAAACAGGCTTATATACCAGGCACCACCATTTGTAAACAGTCCGCTTGGCACGCATAATAAAATTATCGTACATAAAAAGCCTCCTTTGCGTACAGTCATCTCGATGATAAAAAGCAAAAACTGCTATTATAATAGCATGAAAATGATAAGTTGGAAAGTCAAAATGGTTAATTTTTACATTGAAAAAAATGTGAAAAAAATAAGTTAAACTTACAAAAAACCATCATAATTAGGTTGTAAAACGCGCATCAACCGATTATACTAGGAGTATATGTCAAAATGGGAGAAGATTTGGCAAATAAATAAGAACGAGGTAATAAGTGATGAGAAAGACAAAGATTGTTTGTACACTGGGACCTGCAACTGACAACGAGGATGTGCTGCGAAAACTTATGCTTGCCGGAATGAATGTGGCAAGACTTAATTTCTCACATGGTACACACGAAGAACAAAAGGGACGTATGGACATGATCAAGAAGCTGCGTGAGGAACTGGGACTTCCGGTTGCAATCCTGCTCGACACAAAAGGTCCGGAGATCCGTACCCGCGATTTTGAGGGTGGTAAAGCAGAGCTTAAGGCGGGGGATTTCTTCACACTGACAACGAGAGAGCTTGTCGGTGACAGTACCATTACCTCTATCACATATAAAGATCTGTACAAGGATGTACAGATTGGAACGCATATTCTGATCGACGATGGTCTGATTGAGCTTCAGGTAACGTCTATCAGTGGGGAGGATATTCTGTGTACAGTTATTACAGGTGGACAGGTTTCCAACCACAAGGGCATTAATGTACCGGATGTACATTTGAATATGCCGTACTTAAGCGAAGTGGATGAAAGTGATATCCTGTTTGGTATCGAGCAGGATGTAGATTTTATAGCGGCTTCGTTTGTCCGTTCCGCCAAGGATGTGTTAGAAATCCGTGAGCTGCTGAATGCCAACGGCGGAAACAATATTAACATCATTTCCAAGATCGAGAATTCGGAGGGCGTGAATCATATCGATGATATCATCTATGTATCGGATGGAATCATGGTTGCCCGCGGAGATATGGGTGTGGAGATTCCTTGTGAGGAAGTTCCGGTCATCCAGAAGATGATCATCAATAAGGTATATATGGCGGGCAAGCAGGTTATCACAGCGACACAGATGCTCGATTCCATGATCAAGAACCCGCGCCCGACACGTGCGGAGACAACAGACGTTGCAAATGCAATCTACGATGGTACAAGTGCTGTCATGCTGTCCGGCGAAAGCGCGGCAGGTAAATATCCGGTAGAGGCTGTTGAGATGATGGCGAAAATCGCAGAGCGTGCGGAGGCAGCCATTGATTATAAGAAGAATTTCTATCATTATGAGCGTGCTGCAAACCAGAATGTGACAGATGCAGTCTGCCATGCAGCCTGTACAACAGCCATCGACCTGAATGCGGCGGCTGTAATCATTGTGACGAAATCCGGTGTATCCGCAAGAAATATTTCAAAGTACAGACCAAGCTGCAACATCATTGCCGGTACGACAAGTGACAAGGCATATCGTCAGCTCAATATGTCCTGGGGCGTGACTCCGGTACATCTTGAAGAGCAGAATGAAGTGTTCACATTGTTTGATCATGCCGTGGCAGCTGGCAAGAATCAGGGACTGTTACAGCCGGGCGACAAGGTTGTAATTGGCGCAGGTGTACCGCTTGGTATCTCCGGAAATACAAATATGTTGAAAGTACAGGTCGTAGAGTAAGAGAGGATTTATGAAGACACTGGTGATAATACCCGCCTACAATGAGGCTGAAAATATCGTGCATACAGTGGAAAGCCTGAAGGAAGCATGCCCGGAAATCGATTATATCATCGTAAATGACTGTTCATCGGATGCAACCGAGCAGGTGTGCGGGGCACACGGGTTTGAGTATCTGTCGCTTCCGATTAATCTGGGAATCGGTGGTGGTATGCAGACCGGATACCGGTATGCAGCAGAGCACGGATATGATATCGCCGTACAGATGGACGGCGACGGACAGCATAATGCAGAGTATATCCGTGAGCTGATCGCACCGATTGAACAGGGGGAAGCGGAGCTTGTGATCGGTTCCCGGTTTATCAACAAAGAGGGCTTTCAGACATCCGGGATGCGTCGTGCGGGAATTGGCGTGCTAAACACCGTGCTGCGTATATTCGGGCATGTCCGGATAACCGATGCAACAAGTGGTTTCCGGGCAGCATCGAAGGGCGTGATCGCATTTTTTGCGCAGAATTATGCGCAGGATTATCCGGAACCGGAGTCTATCATCGCAGTGAACGCGAATGGATTCCGTGTGAAGGAAGTGCCGGTTGTTATGAATGAACGGACAGCCGGTGTGTCTTCGATCAGTCCGTGGAAGTCGGTATATTATATGATTAAGGTTACGCTGGCAATTGTGATCTACCGGATTGCCGGTAAAAAATGGGGGTAAGAAACGATGATGACAACATTATTCCGCGTGATCCTGCTTGCGTGTGTATTGGTGTATCTGGCAGTGATTCTCGTGTTGATGCGGAAGGGAAGAATGAGCCTGAAATATTCTTTGATCTGGTTTCTGGCGGGTGTGGTATTGCTCGTATGTGCGATTTTTCCACAGACGATCCGGTTTTTCACACATCTGTTAGGCGTGTATTCGGAAACAAACGCGGTGTTCTTCATCGGCGTGTGCTTCCTTGTTCTGATCGTCCTTTCGCTGACATCGATTGTGTCCGGACAGACAGAGAGAATCCGGAAGCTTGTGCAGTCGCAGGCAATTCTTGAGAAACGCATTAGAGATTTGGAAGAGGAGCGTAAGACAGAGACACATGAAGAATAAATATACGGCGAAGGATCATACATTTGTGATCTGTGCGTACAAGGAAAGTAAATATCTGAAGAATTGTATCCGCTCGCTTGAGAACCAGACAGTGAAGGGACATATTCTGATAGCGACTTCCACCGACAATGAGTATATCCGTGAGGCCGCCAGGCAATATCATCTTCCTTTGCTGGTGAACGATGCACCATCCGGGATTGCTACAGACTGGAATTTTGCGTATCGGCAGGCACACACGAAGCTTGTGACGATCGCGCATCAGGATGACATCTATAATCCCGATTATCTCGAGGAGATGCTGTATGCATTGAATCATGCCAAAAATCCGATTCTGGCACATTCGTCATATTATGAGATCCGTAACGGTAAGCCGGTATATAAGAACCGTCTGCTTACGGTCAAGAAGCTGCTGATGCTTCCATTCATAACGCGTAAGACATGGAACAGTATATTCCTGCGACGGCGTTCGCTGGCGTTTGGATGTGGAATCTGCTGCCCGTCGGTGACATATGTGAAGGAGAGGCTGCCGGAAGAACCATTTGCTGTCGGATGTAAAGCAGATCTGGACTGGGAAGCATGGGAGCGGTATTCAAGATTACCGGGGGCGTTTTGCTATGTGAAAAAACCGGTGATGGGACATCGTGTCCACGAGGAATCTGAGACATCGCACGTAATTGGCGGGAACAACGGAAGATCGCCGGAGGATTATG
>USFH01000165.1 GCA_900553925.1 uncultured Clostridium sp. | reverse complement strand
AGAGCGACAGGTGATACGTCCCTTTGTAAGGTCGTAGGGGGACATCTCCACCGTGACCTTGTCCCCGGGCAGAATCCGGATGAAGGAATCTGCGTGATCTTCCGTTCATATAATAATCCAATGGTTGTTTCTCATAATAGCGTTCCTTGTTATAGATCTTGCAGGCTGCCACGCGGTCACAAAACATCTCAATCACATATTCCTTTGGCATCTTGCTTCCGACAAGTATATGCTCCGTATCCGTCTTATCTACATTATAATCGATCCAATATTCCAGATGGTGCTTGTTTCTTCCCTTGTGATGCAGCCATGACGATGTATAGCCCTTGTCTTCCCGCTCCGCATCATTCGGGCTGCGGTTTCCCTGATAATATTTTGCTCCCATCGAGAATTCCGTCCACGAATACTTCGACAGATCATGCAGCAGCCCCTGCTTATACAGCCCCACTGCAAAACAGTGCCGCATGACTGCCATCTTATGCTTCGTTATTGTCTTCAAATGTTCCAACCACTTCATGTCTAACATCTCTTTTCATTTTATTATTTTCATTCTGCCTTATGGAAATGCTCCTGCAGACCTTGTGTCACTGTGATATTCCCGGCATGATCTATAAAGACCGCCTCCGCGTGATACTTCTCAAGGATTGCCTGTGACCGCTCATAGCCAAGCACATAGCACGCCGTTGACAATGCATCACTGTATAATCCATTCGCACAGACAACTGTCACAGATGCAAGCTCTGTTGCTGCCGGATATCCGGTCGCCCGGTCAAGAATATGATGATACTTTGTTCCATCTTTTTCAATGTATTTCTCATAATCCCCGGAAGTGGATATGCACAGATTACTATCCGGCTCCAATTCTAGATATCCTGCATAATCGTCTGCGTTTCCTTCCGGATCCCGGATTCCCACATGGAAGCTGCTTCCGTCCGGCTTACTTCCGTAAACAAGAATACTTCCACCGACACTGATCGTTGCACCTGCTACAGATTCTGTCTTCAGGATCTGTTCCACGATGTCGAGTGCAAAGCCTTTTCCAACCGCGCCGAGATCGAGGATTCTGTCTTCGGTATTGATTGTCACTGTCTGGTCATCTCCACAGACAACAGACTCATATCCCACCTTTTTCAGTGCTTCATTGATTTCTGCATCCGATGGAATCTCAAAATCCTCTGCTGTCGCATTCTCTATATTCCACACATTTGCAAGCGGTCGTATCGTGATATCCAAAGCACCCTCACTGTCGCGGCAGATATTGAGGCTCTGCACGATTGCGGTATAGAGCGTATCTGATACGGTATAAGCTTCCCCGGACCGGTATGAATGATTTAGGACAGCCAGCTCACTCGTGTCCTGCCTCCACGAGATCACTTCTGTATCAAGCTGTTTTATCGCCTGTTCAAGCTGTGAGCAAAGTGCTTTGTCTGCATCATACAGACTCACAGCCACGCTTGTTCCCATCGCGAAGCTGTACGAAGTCTCCGCACCTTCAAGAGGCGTTTCCTTCGTTCCGGTCTTCGTCGTTCCCACACGATAAAGCATGATCAGCAGCACTGACACAACCAGCATTCCAAGCAGGATCCGTATTCTTGTTTGTACCAATCTTTTATCTTTTTTTACCGTATTCATCTAATGATGATATCCTTCCATCCGCTTCGTATAGTCCTCAAGCTGTGCCAGAAACCGTTTGTAATCTTTCTCCTTTAACTCCCCGGATGTCTCACAGCGTGAAAGTGCTTCTTCCGCCTGTTTTCGCGCAGCAATAGCCAGATCCTTGTAGTTATTCTCCAGGTTGATCTGGATCTCATGGAACAACGCTTCTATCTCTTTTTTCGCCGGATTTTCCTTCTTGAAAAGCATACACTCACGCTCCTGTCGTTCTCGATTAATGATATTATTTTCCCATTTCAATGTGAATATGTCAACCCGATTTTCGTTTTATACGCCCAATGCATGATTGAAAGTCACGCTTCTTTTTGTTAGAATAGAGAATATTTGTAATAACAGGAGGATGAATCATGCTGTTAGCATGTCAGAATATATCAAAAGCATTTGGAACGAAAGAAATTCTGCACGATGTGAATTTCCACATCAACGAGAAAGAGAAGATTGCAATCGTCGGTATCAATGGTTCCGGTAAAACAACCCTGCTCAAAATTATCATGGGAGAAGAAACGCCAGACAACGGACAGGTGATCATTGCAAAGGATACAACGATCGGATATCTCTCCCAGCATCAGGACATCTCCTTCGATAATACGATTTACGGAGAAATGCTTGCAACGAAGCAATATATCCTCGATCTCGAAACAAGTATCCGGAAGCTTGAGAAGGATATGAAACACGCGGAAGGGGAAGAACTCGAGAAAATATTAGAAACCTACAACCGGCTGAGCAGCAAATACGACCGCGACAATGGGTATTCCTACGAAAGCGAAATCACCGGTGTTCTGAAAGGTCTTGGTTTCTCTCCGGAAGACTATGACCGGCATATCAACACATTATCCGGTGGTCAGAAGATGCGGATTGCACTTGGCCGGCTGTTGCTTACCAGACCGGATCTGATTATCCTTGATGAGCCGACCAACCACCTGGATATGCCGAGCATCTCCTGGCTGGAAGGATTCCTGGCATCTTATTCCGGAAGTGTACTGATTGTCAGCCATGACCGGTATTTTATCGACCGGATTGTAACCAAGGTTATTGAAATCGATAATAAAAAAGCAACGATATATCATGGAAATTATACTTATTTTGCTGACAAGCGGGCAGAGCTCCGCGCATCCATGATGAAGGCATATCTGAACCAGCAGGCACAGATTAAACACCAGGAAGCTGTAATCACAAAACTCAAGCAATTCAATCGCGAGAAATCCATCAAGCGTGCCGAAAGCCGTGAGAAAATGCTCGACAAAATCGATGTTCTCGATAAGCCAACTGAAATCACATCGGAGATGCGTCTTACCTTAGAGCCTTCGGTTGAAAGCGGCAACGATGTTCTGACGGTCAGTCATCTTGCCAAATCTTTTGGAAAGGAGGCTCTGTTTACAGACCTTGATTTTGAGATCAAACGCGGGGAGAAGGTTGCTCTGATCGGTGGTAACGGAACGGGGAAAACAACGATTCTCAAGATGATCAACCATATCGTCTCCAAGGATGCCGGTACGATTGCGCTTGGATCCCGTGTACACATCGGTTATTACGACCAGGAACATCAGGTGCTCTCTCTTCACAAGACGATTTTCGAAGAGATCAGTGATGCCTATCCGGATCTGAACAACACCAAAATCCGGAACGTATTAGCAGCATTCCTGTTCACCGGTGATGATGTATTCAAGAAGATCGAGGATCTGAGTGGCGGCGAACGCGGACGTGTGTCCCTTGCCAAGCTCATGCTCTCACCAGCGAATTTCCTGATTCTTGATGAGCCAACCAATCACCTGGATATCCAGTCCAAAAGTATTCTGGAGGATGCAATCCGCAGTTATACCGGAACTGTCCTGGTTGTGAGCCATGACCGGTATTTCATTAACCGGATTGCAACACGTATTCTGGAGTTAAAAGATCAAAAGCTCTATTCCTTTATCGGGAACTACGAATATTATGATTCCCACAAAGAGCAGGTCTATACGGCTGCCGCTGCTGTTGCGCCGGAACTCGCTGATTCCGTGCCTGATACAACGGCTCCGGTCTCATCTGCAAAGGATGATTACAAAAAGCAAAAAGAAGAACAGGCGCGCATCCGCAAGAAGGAAAACGATATCAAAAAAACAGAACAACAGATAGAACAGATAGAAGCAGAAATTTCTGAGATTGACCGGGAATTTGAGAAACCGGAGATTGCAACAAACTCCGCAAAACTAGGCGAATTATCAAAAAAACGCGAAGAGCTTTCATCAAAGCTCTCCTCGTTATATGAGACATGGGAAGATCTACTTGCCTAGAGATATGCCTTTTCGAAGTCACAGACCGGCATCGGTTTTGCAAAATAATATCCTTGGAACAATTCACATCCAAGCTTTTGCATATACCTAAGCTGGTCTTTTTGTTCGGTTCCCTCCGCAATTACCTGAATCTCAAGTTCTTTCGCAAGGGAAAGTATCATCTCCAGTATCATGCGGCTTCTCTCTGAATCATCATTCTTCCGAAGGAATTCCATATCAATCTTCAACGCATCGATATTCATATCCTGAAGCATGTTCAAAGACGAGTACCCGCTTCCGAAATCATCCATCACTACCTGAAATCCATACTCCCGGAGCTTATCAATAAGTGCCAGATGCTTCTTTGCATCCTTCATAACAGATGTCTCTGTAATCTCAAGATGCAGGTTGTCCGGATTGATCTCGTAACACTCTACCAAAGTTGTCAGCGTCTGATAGACATCCATGAAATAAAAATCTTTTGGTGATACATTCACCGATATATAATATTGTTCATTTCCTGCATGCTTCCATCTCTGCAGTAGTTTACATGCCATATCCCAGACATATTGATCCATAGAACCTGCTGCACCATTTCTTGACCATCCAAGCCAGCCATACGACTGTGCATGTACGCGGT
>USFH01000164.1 GCA_900553925.1 uncultured Clostridium sp. | reverse complement strand
CCTTCTGATGAATGGCAACCTTTGTACCAAGAATTACCTTCATTTTTTCTTCCAGGTCATGGAAAATAGCATCCATCTTTTTATCTTCATTCTCGGTCTTGATTGTCGGCGGTGTCAGCTTTTGCTGCTGAATCTTCTTCACCAGCTTTTCCGTCTCACGCACACTCAGTTTTTCATCAAAAATCTTTTGTGCTGTCACATACTGTACTTCCAAATCCTCAATTCCGAGCAGTGCCCTTGCATGACCAGTAGAAATCATATCGTCAATTACCATCTGCTGTACTTTTTCATCCAGCTTCAAAAGACGCATGGAATTGGTAACAGCGGTACGGCTTTTAGAAACACGCTCTGCTATTTCATCCTGTTTTAAGTTAAATTCGGTCAACAGTCTCTTATAAGCAAATGCTTCTTCAATTGGATTTAAGTTTTCTCTCTGGATATTCTCAATCAGGGAAATCTCCACAACTTCCTGTTCCGTAAGATTCTTTATGATAACCGGTACTTCCTTGAGTCCGGCAAGTTTTGCAGCACGCCATCTGCGTTCTCCTGCGATAATCTCATAATAATCCTTTTTATCCTGCACAATGAGCGGCTGTAACATACCAAACTGTTTGATGGATTCCGATAATTCCACTAATGCATCCTCATCGAAATTTTTTCTTGGCTGTTCACGGTTTGGCTCTACCTTATTAATATTAACCATAATTCCATCGGCTGCTTTTTCATTCTTTTCTTCTGTTTTTGCAGCCACGGTTTTACTTACCTTATCTGTAATCAAAGAATCCAGTCCTTTTCCAAGTCCACCTTTTTTTGCTGCCATATTATCTTCCTTTCCTTTCCATTACTTCTTTTGCGAGTGAACGATAGCTCTCTGCTCCGGCTGACCGGCTGTCATAAAGATTGATAGGAAGTCCGTGCGACGGTGCTTCTGCCAGACGGATATTTCTCGGTATCAATGTCTCATATATTTTTGCATCCAGATTTGTTTTCACGTTATCTACTACCTGGTTGGAAAGATTGGTCCGCACATCATACATGGTAAATACGACTCCATCAATTTCCAGCTCGGGATTTAATCTCTGCTGTACCAAATCAATCGTATGCATTAACTGGCTTAATCCTTCCAGCGCATAATATTCACACTGAATTGGAACCAGGACAGAATCCGCGGTTGTCATGGCATTGATGGTCAGCATATTTAAGGACGGCGGACAATCAATAATGATAAAATCATAGTCATCTCTGATATAATCTACAGCATTTTTTAAGATATATTCCTTCTCATTAATTCCAAGAAGTTCAATTTCTGCACCCGCAAGATTGACATTAGACGGAATAAGCTTCATTCCCTCTACTACTGTATCGGTCATACTTTCTTTGATAGAACACTCCTCTAACATCAGTTCATAGACGGTGTTCTCCACTTCGTTCTTGTCTACGCCAAGTCCGCTGGTCATGTTGCCCTGTGGGTCTAAGTCAATCGTCAGAACTTTCTCACCGGCTTCTGCCAGGCAGGATGCCAAATTAATTGCGGTTGTTGTCTTTCCGACACCCGTATTTCCGACAAAGAATATAATCTTTGGCTTTTTCTCGCCCTTTTTCAGTGTCTTGATCTCTCCTAATTTCAAGACGATCTTCTGGTATACGTTGGCAAGAATATTATCGACCGGCTGCTTATCATCCTTCAGTGAAAGTTCGTCTATAATCTCCTGTGCATGTGCAAGACTCACCTCACTGTCCGTAAGTTGTCTGATAACAAGGTCGACAACCTTATTCTTATTACTCTGTACCGGCTGCTCTTCCTCTTTTGCAGATACCCGCAGTGCTTCTCCCGAAGCAATCGCCTGATCGGCAGTCTCCTTAATGGAGTTTATTTCTGATGTCTTCTGTGTCTGCATCTGCTGTTCAAGAAGCTTCGCAATGCTGTTGATCTTCTCTTCAATTGCATTCTGCGCGTCTTCACTATATTCTTCCTTCGTATCTCCGAACGCTTTTCCAAACAGGAAATGTTTCTCCGGTTGCTCCGGATTTTCACTTTTCCGTTCCTGCTTTAAGTCAATTACCTGTTCGCCTGTTTTCTCAGGTTCCCGCCGTTTTTGAACTGTTGCCGCCTGTTCACTGACGCCATCATCAATTGCTGCTGTCAGTTCCACACTCGGCTTCCTGAACAGGCGCATAATTCCGCCTGGTTTGATCTTCTTTACGTTCATCACAATCGCATCCGGTCCTAAATCATCTTTGGCAAGCAGGATTGCATCTTTTTCAGTTAATGCTTTGTATTTCTTAATTATCATTTATCGTAATCACTCCCACGGATTTTAATTCTACCTCTGAATCAATCTCATTATACGAGATAACGATCAAGTCCTTTAAATAATCATTCGTTAATTTCTTAAAATACATACGCACGATCGGAGAAGTTACAACGATTGGTGCATCACCCTTACTCTCCAGCTTCTTTACCTCTGTTTCTGTTGCCTGCAGAATTTTCTTCGTTACCGCAGGATCCAGTGAGATAAATGAGCCCTGTTCTGTCTGTTTGACAGAACTCATGATCATCTGTTCAATCTTCGGATCCAATGTTACAACCGTACCGGAATCGCCATCTCCAAAATACTTATTCGAGATTGCACGCTTCAGACTCTGCCGTACATATTCGGTCAGAATATCCGTATCCCTGCTTGTTGCAGCATAATCTGCCAGAGTTTCAAAAATAGTAACAAGATCACGGATTGAAATTCCCTCCCGGAGCAGATTCTGCAATACCTTCTGGATATCACCGACGCTGAGTAGTTTCGGTACAAGTTCATCCACAAGTGTCTTATTATTATCTTTGATATTGTCGATCAGATTCTGGACATCCTGTCTCGTAAGCAGTTCGTCGAGATGCTGCTTGATCACTTCTGTCAGATGTGTTGCAATGATCGAAGGCGGATCCACAACCGTATAGCCGAGTGATTCCGCACGCTCGCGCTGAGACTCAGTAATCCACATTGCTTCCAGATGGAATGCAGGTTCTAGCGTTGGAATACCTACGATTTCATCTTCTACATACCCCGGATTCATCGCCATATAATGATCAAACAAAATCTCCCCTTCACTCACCTGGATTCCTTTAATCTTAATGATATACTGATTCGGATTAAGCTGGATATTGTCACGCAATCGAATAATCGGCACAACCGCGCCAAGCTCGAGTGCAATCTGACGACGTATCATAACGACACGATCGAGCAGATCTCCGCCCTGGTTAACATCCGCTAACGGTATTATACCATATCCAAATTCGAGTTCAATAGGATCTACCTGAAGCAGGGAATTAACATTTTCATGCCGTCGCACTTCTTCCGCCTGTACTTCTTCTTCCTCAACCTCATCTTTGATTGCCTGTGCCTCTTCTTTACCTTTGATAGAAAAAGAAAGTACGATAAACAGCACTCCATAGACCGCACAGAAAAAGAAATTCAGCGGTGTAAATATACCAAACAGCAGCATTGTTATACCAACCATCATAAGAACCTTTGGAATACTGAACAACTGACCGATCAGAATATCTCCAATGTTTTCTTCCTTGGATGCCTTTGTAACCAGAATACCTGTGGAAAGCGAAATCAGCATCGAAGGGATCTGGGATACCAGGCCATCACCGATTGTAAGAATCGTGTATTTACTGATCGCATCTGCAAAAGAAAGCCCCTGCTGTGTCATTCCCATGATCAGACCACCCACAATATTGATGAGTGTAATAATCAGACCGGCAGTTGCATCTCCCTTTACGTACTTGGACGCACCATCCATAGCGCCAAAGAACGCAGATTCCTGCTGGATCTTCTCTCTTCTGCGGATTGCTTCTTTGTCATCAATCGCACCGGATGAAAGATCCGCATCAATCGCCATCTGTTTTCCCGGCATCGCATCCAATGTAAATCGTGCCGTTACCTCTGATACTCGTTCCGAACCTTTATTTATTACCATCATCTGTACGATGATCAGCACTATAAAGACGATTGCACCGATTACAAGATTTCCTCCACCTACAAATGAACCGAACACCTCAACTACCTTACCGGGATTACCCGTAGAAAGTATCAGACGTGTTGACGATACATTCAGTGAGATACGGAAAACTGTTGTAAAAAGCAGCAGGGTCGGGAATCCTGACATATTCAGTGTCTCACTCGTGAACAGACAGTTAAATACAATAATCAAAGACAATGAGATATTGAACAGGATCAGCCAGTCGAGCAATGTATTCGGAATCGGAATGATCAAAAATATAACTGCTGCAAGCAGATAAACACCAAGAAATATATCATTTTTCTTCACCTGTATCTCACCATCCTTTCATCCATATATTTATTCTTCATGCATCCTGCAGTCAATATCAGCTTACTTTATTCTGTAATTTATATACATAAGCAAGTACCTCTGCGACTGCCTGATATAATTCCGGCGGAATCTCGTTTCCAACTTCAACATTTGCATACAACATCCGTGCCAGTGGCTTATCCTCAACAATTTCTATATGATTTTCTCTGGCAAGATCCCTGATCTTAAATGCAAGATAATCAGCGCCCTTCGCTACAACAACCG
>USFH01000163.1 GCA_900553925.1 uncultured Clostridium sp. | reverse complement strand
TAAATGATATATAGATTTATGTCCCGGAGACAACGCGGAAGCGGTGTATGGAATCCGGGTATTACAGTGCAGGATGAAATCTACTATGGAAGGAGAACATACATATGAGTACAGTCATTTATCTGGCAAACCAACAGATACAAGTGATTACCGGTACTCTCGGAAATCGAAAGATTTCTGTCGCGGATTGTTATACTGAAGATGCACCGGATGGCTGCATCATCAATGGTATGATCATGGATGCGGATGCATTCGTGAGTTTCATGCAGAACTTCTGGACGACACATAATCTGCCGACGAAGGATGTGATCTTGGTCATCAATTCGACGAAATTTATCGGTAAGAATATTGAGATGCCCCTGCTCAATCCGAAGAAGACGGAAGAGTTTATCAACCGCGAGTTTACAGATATCAAACAGGGAGAGGATTATATCTGCGGATATTTTCCTATCGGGCAGAATAAGGCAACGAAGAAGATCTACGCCGAGATTATCACAACCGATTTCATCAAAGATTATGTGGACATCTTTACAGAGATTGGAGTGAAGGTAAAGGCGGTTTATTCCGGAGAGAGTAGTCTGATCCGTCTGACAGCATTGACAGCGGCGCAGCAGTACAAGACGTTCGTTCTGCAGATTGCAGACCGCATGACGATTACAACGATTCTCTGGGTAAATGGGGTTTTTTATTACTTCAATAGTACCCGCTGCTTCCACGATCAGGGAACCGAGGACTATGCGCAGGATATTGCGTGTTCTGTCAGCCAGATCCGTCAGTTTATGCAGGCAAACCAGTTGGATTACCCGATTGAAGCAGTTCTGCTTGCCGGTGTGAATCCGCAGGATCTGCCGATGTATCAGAATGCGATTTCACAGCTTGATATCTATGCGCGCGTGGAGGTATTTACAGATTCGCATGTTGTAACCAATGGCCTGGATGTACAGGCACATTTCCATCCGATTAGTGGCCTGGTTACCGGAAATGCCGGCAAGCAGAATTTCCTGGATGGTTATCATGCCGGAAGGAAGAGGGAGACAGAAGGTGGCGGAGTCGGCAAGGGATTTCTTGCGATCTTAATCAGTCTGGCTGTGATGCTTGTGGGCCTTGCTGTGTGCATTACCGTGCGCACACTCAAGAAACAGGAGCTGCAGAAGCTGAAGGATTATAATGAGTCTCCGGCGACGATCATGGAGGTTGCACGGTATGATGTGCTGATGCATGAAACGTCGTATCTGATGAATCAGTACAATGCAATTGTTGGAGTGAATCAGAATCTTTATACATATCCGGTAGGAAATAAAGAGATCACAACGATTGTAAATGAGTGCGCGGACGGTCTGGCAACGGTTACATTTGATTCTTTTGACGCGGATCTTGGCGTCATGACGATGACGGCGCGTGCAGATACTGTAGATAATATCAACAAATTCATCCGGAAGCTATGCAATGTGGACATATTTAACAGTGTGGATTATACAGGATATTCGTATGTGGATTCCGAGGCGATGTGGGATATCCACGTATCGTGTACACTTGCGGAATCGGCGGGAAGACACACGGATACTGATGCACAGGCAGAATCGGTACGGGAAGCCGGTGCGGATGCGCAGGCAGAGACGGAACCGTTACAGGGTACCGGTGCGGATGCACGGACAGAGACGGAACCGTTACAGGGTACCGGTGCGGATGTGAATGAGTAAGGAGGGGGATGCTATGAAGTTAGAGATGACACAAAAAGATAAAAATCTCCTGATCATGCTTTCCATATTTGTAATTGTTGTGTGTATCGGTTATTGGGGCATCTACCCGGTCGTAAAAGAAATTGTCAAGACGAACAAGGAAATCGTCACGCAGGAAGAAACGCAGGAAGAAAATGAACTGAAGCTTACACAGGTGCCGATGATGGAGGCAGATAACGAGAAGTTCCTGGATCAGATACAGAGCGTCAGGGAGTCGTTCTTCCCGATGATGCAAAGTGCGGAGATCGATAAATATTTTACTGAGCTTGTGCTTGGTTACAATCTGGAATCCTACGATCTTGCAATCCAGATGCCAACGGAAGAGACGACACTTACGCCGTACGTATATTCTAAGCGGGCAGAACAGCTTGCTGCACAGGAGGATACAGACACGACAGAGGCTCCTCAGGGTGCAAAGGCAGAACGCTCCGAGATTGAAGCGGTTGAGGAGAGCGGCGGTATGTCGACAGACAGCGAGAAAAGTTTGCTTCCGGCGTTTGACGATGAGGTGACAACCGGCATCTATAATGCGACTGTGACGCTTCGGCTTGGCGGAAATGAGTCCGACCTGCTCCGCCTGATTGAGGATCTGTCGAATAGTGACAAGAAGATCCGGGTATGTAATTATTCCTGGTCGGAGGAACGCAGTATCTCGAATCTGACCGAAGACGGAGAGTACAATGTCAACATAGACCGCGTGCTTTCCATCACGTTGGAAATCTATATGTATGAGGAGGAACCAGGCGATGGAAATGCGGAGTAACAAAAATATTCGAATCGGTGATGTGCTGCAGGAGCTTGGTTACATCAACGAGGATCAGATCAATCAGGCGGTTGCCTACCAGAAGGAAAACAAAGGTGTCCGTCTGGGCGCGGCGCTGATCGCACTTGGGTTTATCACCGAGAAACAGATGTTAGAGGCGCTTGGTAAGCGTCTGAATTATGAGGTCGTCAATATCTCGGATTTATCCGTAGATGTGAAGGCGGTGGAGATGATTCCACGTGTCCTTGCCGAGAAATATAATATGATGGGATACAAGGTAGAGGATACGATGTATTATCTCCTTGTGGACGATCCGCTGAATTTCTATGGAATTGAGGATATCCGCCAGATTGTTGGACGGGAAGTGCATATTTCCCTGTGTGAGAAAGCACCGCTTGAAAATTCCATCCAGTATTATTATTCAGAGGTATCCGCCCGGCAGGCGGCACAGAAAGCATCGGCAAATACAACGCAGACGAGTGAGGTTATGGAAATCAGCGTGGAAGAGGGCGATGATGATACGCCAATCATCAACCTGTTCAACAGTCTGCTTGTCCGTGCGTATAACTCAAATGCATCCGATATCCATATCGAACCATTTGAGAACCATACAAGTGTGCGCATGCGTATGGATGGTGTTATCTGTGATTTCATGACACTGCAGAAAAATATCCATAATTCCCTGATTGCGCGTATCAAGATCCTCGGTGATCTCGATATTGCAGAGCGGAGAATCCCACAGGATGGACATTTCCGTATTAATATCGAGGGTGTGAACCTGAATGTCCGTGTATCTGTGATCCCGACAGTATTCGGCGAGAAGGCGGTTTTGAGACTTCTTGCTTCCGCAGGTTCCATCGATCATATGGGTACCTTCGGAATGACAGACCGGAACTACAAGCTTGTCATGCGGATGCTGCAGTCACCGAATGGTATCATATATCTGACCGGACCGACTGGCTCCGGTAAATCAACGACACTGTACATGATTCTTGAAGAGCTTGCAAAGCGTAGTGTAAATATCTCGACGATCGAAGATCCGGTCGAGAAGAATGTGGCAAAGCTCAATCAGATGCAGGTAAATAATACCGCGGGACTGACCTTTGAGGTTGGACTTCGCGCCCTGCTTCGTCAGGATCCGGATATTATCATGGTTGGTGAGACGCGTGATGCAGAGACAGCATCGATTTCTGTCCGTGCCGCAATTACCGGACATCTGGTGCTTTCTACGTTACATACGAACGATGCGGCATCTTCGGTTGTCCGACTCGCGGATATGGGAGTGGAACCGTATATGATCGCCAGCTCTCTGGTTGGCATCGTGGCACAGCGACTCGTGCGTAAGGTCTGTCCGTTCTGTGGCGAATGGGGACCGATGACCGAGCAGGAGGAAGCGATTGCGGGTGTACATTTCCCACAGATTAAACATGCCAAAGGCTGCAGACAGTGTAACAACACCGGTTATAAGGGACGTATCTCTATTCATGAGATTCTGATGATCGACAAGAAAGTGCGCAAGATGATTACGAATGGCGCTTCGGTTGATGCTATTAAGGAATACGCGGTGCAGGAGCAGGGTATGAGCACCTTGAAGAAGAGTGCACTTGAACTCGTAGAGAATGGTACGACAACAGTGGATGAATTGCTGCGCGTGTCTTATTATGAGTAGGATGAGGAAAGCAAGCAAGAAAACACAAACCGGAAGCTGATTGGCAGGTAGAGAAGGGGAAAGTGTGTATAAAAGCGAGAATTGAAGTCAGAAAACACACGGCATGTGCTTTTTGAAAGAAAAGCAAGCAGAAAAACACAAACCGGAAGCTGATTGACAGGTAGAGAAGGGAAAAGTGTGTGAAAAGGTGAGAATTGAAGTCAGAAAACACACGGCATGTGTTTTCTGAAAGAAAAGCAAGCAGAAAAACACAAACCGGAAGCTGATCGGCAGGTAGAGAAGGGAAAAGTGTGTGAAAAGGCGAGAATTGAAGTCAGAAAACACACGGCATGTGCTTTTTTGAAAGAAAAGCAAGCAAAAAAACACAAACCGGAAGCTGATCGGCAGGTAGAGAAGGGAAAACTGGGCGAGAAAGTAAGAATCTAAGCTTGA
>USFH01000162.1 GCA_900553925.1 uncultured Clostridium sp. | reverse complement strand
GACGCTTGGATTTACACGGACGCGTATCGTGGGACCAAGTGAGGCGGCAATCAGCCGGATCAACGAGGAATATCGTTATGTAATCTATGTGAAAGCGCCGGGGCTTGGTGCAGTCTGTACATTACGCGATTATATAGAGACATGCAGCTGTGATGGTATTGCAGTTGCGGCGGATATCAATCCGATGACAATCTGTTAGAGAATACCAGAAAGAAAAGAATATCTGAAATAAAGATGGAGGATGAAAAGATGGCAATTAGAAACATTCGCCTTGATGGTGACGATGTACTTAGAAAAGTCTGCAAACCGGTAGAGAAGATGACACCGCGGATACAGACATTGATTGATGATATGTATGATACAATGTATGAGGCAAATGGCGTGGGCCTTGCAGCACCACAGGTTGGAATCCTGAAGCGGATCGTTGTAATCGATATCGGAGACGGAAATGCATATACGCTGATCAATCCGAAGATTGTGGAATCGGATGGTGAACAGACAGGAGAAGAGGGATGCCTGAGCCTGCCCGGACTGCAAGGTACAGTAACAAGACCGAACCATGTAATCTGTGAGGCGTACAACGAGGATATGGAGCTGTGCAGAATCGAGGGAGAGGAGCTGCTCGCACGTGCAATCTGTCATGAATTAGATCACCTCGATGGCATTTTGTATAAGGATAAGGTGGAAGACGGTCTGTATAAGGTGGAACCAGTCGATCCGGAGCATACAGACAGATAACGAAACGACAGATCATAGGAACATGGAAGATCCATGCTGCTTTTTATTCGCAGGGAGGTAGAAGATGAGAATTGTATATATGGGAACCCCTGAATTTGCTGCGGTTGCACTCGACGCGATCGTGAAGGAACATGAGGTTGTGGCAGTTATTACCCAGCCGGATAAGCCGCAGGGCAGGAACCGGAAGCTTGTTCCGACGCCGGTAAAGGTGAAGGCACAGGCGTATGATATTCCGGTGTATCAGCCAGTGAAGATACGCGAGGAAGAATCTGTGCAGATGATACGGGATTACAACCCGGATGTGATTGTTGTGGCAGCATATGGACAGATTCTTCCGGAAAGCATTCTGAATATACCGAAGTATGGATGTATCAATATCCATGCATCCCTGCTTCCGAAATACCGGGGGGCAGCTCCAATCGAACGTGCAATTATCGACGGAGAGGTCATGACAGGTGTGACGACGATGTATATGGCGAAGGGACTTGATACCGGGGATATGATCGAGAAGGCCGAGGTCCCGATTACCGGTGAAGATACAGGTGCATCTCTGCATGATAAACTTGCTGAGGCAGGAGCTGCGCTGATTCTTACAACGCTTGCAAAGCTTGAAGCAGGAACAGCAACCCGCACGAAGCAGGATGACGCACAGAGCTGTTATGCAGCCATGCTTACCAAGGAACTTGGGCGGATAGACTTTACAAGACCTGCAGTTGAGCTTGAACGATTGATTCGCGGTCTGAATCCGTGGCCATGTGCGTACACAACGATCGATGGAAAAAATGTGAAGCTTTATAAAGCAGAGGTTATAAGCTTAGATGCACAGATGCGTCAGACGATGCAGGAAAAATCAGAGCAGATACTTACATTTGTCCCGGGTGAGATCGTGGAAGTTGCGAAGAAGTATTTCGTGATCGCGTGCGGCGAGGGTGCACTGCGGGTACGGAATCTTCAGCCGGAAGGGAAAAAGGCGATGGATACGTCTGCATACTTAAATGGAAATCCATTAAAACCGGGTATGCGGGCAGGAGAAGAGAGGTAAGCGATGGACGCAAGAGAAGTTGCACTTACAGTTTTGATGGATATTGAAACGAATCAGACATTTTCCAATCTTGCACTTGGAAATGCTCTGCGCAAAAACCAGTTTACTGACAAGACGGAGCGCGCCTTTCTGACTCGGCTTGTCGAGGGAGTTGTGGAGTGCCGGATCCGGCTCGATTATGTGATCGACCGGTTCTCGAAGACAAAGGTACGCAAATGTAAGCCGATGATTGCATGTCTGCTCCGGATGGGCTGTTATCAGATTCTGTTCATGGACGGTGTGCCGGATTCCGCAGCGTGCAACGAGAGCGTGAAGCTTGCGAAGAAGCATGGATTTGCTGGGCTGTCGGGATTTGTGAATGGCGTGCTGCGGACGATTGCCAGAGAGAAGGAACATATTCCGTATCCGGATACAGGGAAGAATCCTGTGCAGGCATATTCGGTTCTTACGTCCACGCCGGAATGGCTGGTGGAGAAGCTGATCGAAGATTATGGTCATGAGAAGGCACAGAGAATCCTTCAGGCATCCTTCGACGAACGAAAGATCAGTGTGCGCTTGAACCGGGCGTGTATCGAAGCTGGCGGAGATACGGTGGAAGGCTACCGGGAGAAACTTAAGACATTGGGAATATGTGTGGAATCTGGCGCATATTATGAAGGAGCGTGGCTTCTTTCGAAGTATGATTTCGTGCATAAGATTCCGGGATACAAGAAGGGATATTTCACAGTTCAGGACGAAAGCTCCATGTGTGCGGTTGCGGCAGCGGGCATACAGGCGGACGATTTCGTGATGGATCTGTGTGCGGCACCCGGAGGAAAGACGACGGCGGCAGCGGCATATGCGAAGAATGGAAGGGTATTATCCATGGATATCGCACAGGAGAAGCTGGCGCGCGTGGAAGAAAATATAGAGCGGGAGCATCTGGAGAATGTGGAAATCGTCTGTCAGGATGCCACAGAGTATCTGGAGAAATACGAGGGAAAAGCAGATGTGGTGATTGCAGACCTTCCCTGCTCGGGACTTGGAATTATGGGGCGGAAAAACGATATCAAATACCGCGTACAACCGTCACAAATCGAGGCGCTTGTAGAACTTCAGCATACGATTCTGCAGAATGCCTGCAGATATGTGAAACCGGGTGGTACACTGTTATACAGCACTTGTACGATCACACCGGAGGAGAACAACTGTCAGACAGCGCGATTCTTACAGGAACACAAAGATTATAAGAAGGTAGAAGAACGGCAGTTCCTGCAAGGGGTGGATACCTGTGATGGATTTTATTATGCCATATTAAAGCGAAACTGAGGAGAGAAAAACGATGGAACACATAGATATACGTTCTATGTATATGGATGAATTAGAAACATGGATGAAGGCAGAGGGACAGCCGGCATTCCGGGCGAAACAGGTGTTTCAGTGGCTGCATGAAAAATACGTGGCATCCGCAGAGGAGATGACGAATCTTCCGAAAGACCTGCGGACGAAGCTTAGTGAAAGCGGGATTGTCACGATCAAAGAGGAGCTGCGGCAGGAATCTGCTTCCGACGGCACCGTGAAGTTCCTCTATCGATTGCAGGATGACCAGATGATAGAAACCGTTTTCATGCGGCATGATTATGGGAACTCTGTCTGCATATCGTCCCAGGCAGGGTGCCGGATGGGCTGCAGATTCTGTGCATCGACGATCGGTGGGCTTGTCCGGAATCTTACTGCATCCGAGATGCTTGAACAGATCTATGCATCGAGCCGTGCGATGGGAGAACGTATCAGCCATGTGGTCGTGATGGGAACCGGGGAACCACTCGATAATTATGAGAACCTGATTCGATTCCTGCGCCTGCTGACGGATGAGAAAGGTTATAATTTAAGCGCACGGAATATCACCGTATCAAGCTGTGGTATCGTGCCGAGGATCTATGATCTTGCGAACGAGAATCTCCCAATCACATTTGCACTGTCCCTGCATGCACCGACGGACGAGGAGCGCAAAGAACTGATGCCGGTTGCACACAGGTATACGCTTGCTGAGACATTAGATGCCTGCCGTGCTTATTTTGACAGAACCGGCCGGCGGGTAACCTTCGAATACAGTCTCGTGAAGGGGAAGAATGACTCGAGAGAGCAGGCGATGAAGCTTGCGAAGCTGCTTGCGGGAATGAACTGCCATGTGAATCTGATCCCGATCAATCCGGTCGAGGAACGGGAATATGAAAAAAGTGATCAGGATTCTATAGCAAAATTCAAATTAACTCTTGAAAAAAATCACATAAATGCTACAATTAGGAAGAGTATGGGTAGCGACATAGATGCTGCCTGTGGTCAGTTACGAAGGAAATATGCGTTTCATCATCAGGAGGATTCCCATGCATTCTAGTGGAAGGACAGATACCGGGATTAAACGTAATAACAATCAGGACAGTATTTTTTTCAGTGACGCGCCGGTTGGACCACTTCCGAATCTGTATATTGTTGCAGATGGTATGGGAGGTCATCAGGCGGGTGATTATGCTTCCAAGTGTACAGTGGAAACCATGGTACGGGAGATCAAAGGCTGCTTTGAACAGAGCCCCATCCGTATTTTAAGCAGGGCAATCCGGATCGCCAATGATCAGGTGAGACGAAAAGCACGTGAAGATGAAAGCCTGTATGGTATGGGAACTACAGTAGTAGCAGCGACCGTTCTTGGTAAATATCTGCAGGTAGCAAATGTAGGTGACAGCAGACTTTATATCATTAATGAGGAAGTAAGACAGATTACAAGAGATCATTCCCTGGTGGAGGAAATGGTCAGGATGGGAGGCCTTGACAGAGAGGCAGCAAGAAACCATCC
>USFH01000161.1 GCA_900553925.1 uncultured Clostridium sp. | reverse complement strand
GCTGACTGGTTGCTGGATCTGAATTATATAGAAGTGCTGCGTGAGGTTGGTGCACATTTTTCTGTGAACCGTATGCTTACGGCAGAGTGTTACAAGCAGCGTATGGAGAAGGGGCTGAGCTTCCTGGAGTTTAACTACATGATCATGCAGAGCTACGATTTCTATGCATTGTTCCAGAAGTATGGCTGTAATCTGCAGTTTGGTGGTGACGATCAGTGGTCGAACATGCTTGGCGGTACGGAACTGATCCGTAGAAAGCTCGGTAAGGATGCACATGCGATGACGATTACATTGCTCTTGAATTCCGAGGGTAAGAAGATGGGTAAGACACAGAAGGGGGCTGTATGGCTTGATCCGAACAAGACAACCCCTTATGAGTTCTTCCAGTACTGGAGAAATGTCGATGATGCAGATGTTATCAAGTGCCTGAAGATGCTGACATTCCTTCCACTTGAGCAGATCCAGGAGATGGAGCACTGGGAAGGAAGCGAGCTGAACAAGGCAAAGGAAATTCTGGCATATGAGCTGACCTCGCTTGTACATGGCGAGGAAGAGGCGAAGAAAGCACTCGATGCAGCGAAGAATATCTTCGGTGGTGGAAATACAGAGAATATGCCGGTTGCTGAGATCACAGCAGATCTCTTCAATGACGGACAGGCAGATCTGATGTCTATCATCGTACAGGCAGGACTTGCAGCATCTAAGAGCGAGGCAAGACGTGCAATCGAGCAGGGTGGTGTCTCTGTGAATGGCGAGAAGATCACAGATGTGAAGAAGATGTTCACACCGGATGATTTCGCAGAGGAGTTCGTATTGAAGAAGGGAAAGAAGAATTTCCGTAAGGTCGTATATAAAGCATAATGATTCGAAAATGTTTGAATACAATTAAATATGGAACAGCAAAGGCAAGGGCTATCGTGCTCTTGTCGCTGCTGTTTGCGATAGGGGCTGTCGGCGCGGTTGTGTGTGCAATCGTGTTCCGGCAGATTCTGTTTGTTTTTGTCATGATTGTATGCGTATTCATAGTAATCACCCTGGCACAGACGTTGATGATACAGGGGGGTGTTGCCGATCACGCAGAGAATGTGGAAAAACGTGATACAACACGTTCCGGACGTATGAGGACACAGGATGCGGACAAGCGGGTCGATCATATGAAACCACCGGTATTCGCGAAGCGTAAGAAACGGCAGGATGAGAAGGCAGCAGATGCGGAACATACGGATGCAAACGAGCAGGTTAAGGATGAGATTGTAACGCCGGAAGATGGTTCAAAACTGCAAGAAGCTCCGGATGCCGAGGGAAAAAATGGCCACCACAAGCGCAAGAAACAACAAAAGCGGGAAGCGGATGATGACGGACAGATAGCTCAGAATAAGCCGGAGCAGACGGAAGAACAACCAGCCGCTGCGCTTACGCAGGAGACTGTCATGACGTATGACCGTAAGAAGGTCAGGAAGACATTGCATAAGTTCAAGGTGCGGCGGGACCATCGTATGATTTTTGTGGATCATTCTGAAAAGCTCAAGGTTAATCAGACACCTGCCTATATCTGGGTTGAGAAGAAAGATTTCCATCTGCTTTTGATCGAGCAGGAGCCGCGGCATATTACAATTCCGGTTTACCAGATTAAGGAGATTACTTATCTGAAGAAACAGCCGGCGAATGAGAATATCGATTATGCTGCATATAGAAGCAGTAGTGTGATTGCGGATTTGTTCCGCCCATATCTGCCGGATTATTCCCACAGTACAGTGGTCGATGATCTGTCGGCGTACAAGAATCTGTATGGAATCGGAAATGATATCTATGTCACAAACCGTTCGGCATCTGCACTGTTCGATCTGCTGGGGGTTCCTTTCCAGGTAGATGACCGGGTTACAATGTCGAACAAGGTGAATATCTATTTTAAGGAAGCTTATAAATCCAATATTCTGTTGCGGGATAATGTGATTGATGCCAATGGATATGCAGACCGCATCAGCAAGACGTTGGACAATCTGGCGCATTCGACGGTCAGTTATGCAGAATTTAAAGATACACTTAATCTGATGATACGGAACAAAATGATTACACAGGAGTTTGCGTCGTATTATATGGGTGTGCGGGATGAGCTGAGCCAGTGATTATTCGGAATGTGTAGTGAACGCAAACCGGGGTACGATGGATAATTGCTGTACGGATCAGACGTGTATAAAATATATAATAAGTAGAAAAACACAAGCACAAACGGACTTTTGACGTTGTTTCACAAGTTAAGCATAATGAAAAGCTTATATTTACTTGCGAAAACTACACAAAAGTCCGTTTTTGCACATGTTTCACAAGTTACAACTTAATTATTTATGGTGAAAAACTATTTTCACAAAATTATAGAAAGTAAAATCGCTGATTTTTAAGTTTGCCTTTTCCTCTAAGTTGAGTTATCGTAGTGATATGCTAAAAATAGTTAAGAAAATAAAGGAAAAGGAGAATATGACTATGGAAGTTACAGCAGAAGATTTAGGAAAGCGTTCATTTTGTGAGGCGGTCATGCGTGCAAGACTGCCAAAAGCAGTATTCAAGGAGTTAAAGAAGACAATTGATTACGGTGCACCGCTTGATGCAGCGATTGCTGATTCCGTAGCGATTGCCATGCGGGAGTGGGCGAAGGAACTCGGCGCAACACATTATACGCATTGGTTCCATCCACTCACAAACCTGACAGCAGAGAAACATGATTCTTTCATGGATCCGGTTGGAGATGGTACATTTATCACAGAGTTCACAGGCAAGGAATTGATTAAGGCTGAGCCGGATGGTTCTTCCTTCCCTTCCGGTGGTATCCGTGAGACATGTGCGGCAAGAGGTTATACAGTCTGGGATTGTACATCTCCTGCATTTGTCAAGGAGATTCCGGATGGATGCAAGGTACTTTGTATTCCGACTATTTTCATTTCATATACGGGCGAGTCACTGGATCATAAGACACCGCTTCTTCGTTCTATGGATGCAGTCAGCAAGCAGGCACTTCGTATCCTGAAACTCTTCGGTAAGACACCGGCGAAGGTAACTGCTTCCGTTGGACCGGAGCAGGAGTACTTCCTGATCGACAAGGATAAGTTCAATCAGAGACTTGACCTGAAGCTGACCGGACGTACATTGTTTGGTGCACCGGCACCGAAGGGACAGGAGCTTGACGATCAGTACTTTGGTGTGATCAAGGATAAGGTTTCTCATTTCATGCGGGAACTGAATAAGGATCTGTGGGAGTACGGTATTCCGGCGAAGACACAGCATAACGAGGTTGCTCCTTCTCAGCATGAGATTGCACCGATTTATGGTACGACAAATGTAGCAACCGATCAGAACCAGTTGTTGATGGAGACATTGAAGAAGGTTGCAGAGAGAAACGGATTTGCATGTCTGCTGCATGAGAAGCCATTTGCAGGTGTCAATGGTTCTGGTAAGCATAATAACTGGTCAATCTCGACATCCGATGGTGAGAACCTGATCGATCCGGGCAAGGAGCCGGAGAAGAACCTGCAGTTCCAGGTATTCTTAGCTGCAATTCTGGAGTCTGTTGATAATCATGCTGCATTGCTTCGTTTGTCAGCAAGCTCTGCCGGTAATGATCACAGACTTGGTGCAAACGAGGCACCTCCGGCAATCATTTCTGCTTACCTTGGTGATCAGCTTGCAGATGTAGTAGACCAGATCATTGCAAACGGAGAGGCAACCAGCAGCTTAAAGGGTAAGATTTACAAGTCCGGATGTTCCGTCATTCCTGAGTTCAAGATGGATGCGACAGACCGTAACCGTACATCACCATTTGCATTTACCGGTAATAAGTTCGAGTTCCGTATGGTTGGTAGTACACAGTGTATTGCACAGCCAATGATGACTTTAAATACAATCGTTGCTGACACACTTTGCAATTTTGCAGACGTGCTGGAGAAGGCAGATGATTTCGAGGCAGCCGCAAAGAAGCTGGTTGCAGATAAGTTGAGAGAGCATCAGAGAATCATCTTCAACGGAAATGGTTATTCTGAGGAGTGGGTAAAGGAAGCAGAGCGCCGTGGACTTCCAAATATCAAGTGCATGGTTGATGCGGTTGATTACCTCGCAACACCGGAGAATATCGAAATGTTTGAGAAGCATGGTGTAATGTCTAAGCGTGAGCTGGTTGCAAGAGGCGTTGTTATGTATGAGAACTACGCAAAGCAGATCAATATCGAGGCTAAGACAATGATCGAGATGTCCACGAAGCAGATTATTCCGGCTGTTATGAAGTATGAGGGTACTCTGGCTGCTTCTGTGAAGGATTTGAAGGAGCTTGGTATCAGCGCAGATACACAGATGGAGATTCTTTCTACCATCGATACAAAGCTTGCGGAACTTAAGAAGGCAACTGCAGAGCTAGAGGATATTGTGGCTAAGGCTGCCGAGAAGGAAGAGGATCCAAAGGCATGGGCAAAGTATTACCATGATGTGGTATTTGCTTTCTTCGATACGGTTCGTAAGCCGGCGGATGAGCTTGAGAAGATCGTAGATGCAAAGGCATGGCCATTCCCTACATATGAAGAGCTGTTGTTTGAACAGTAAGATGCGAAGAGCTGTTGATTACAGCAGAATGTGAGAATTTGGTATGCAAAGAAATGTGTTATGAACCTTATGGGT
>USFH01000160.1 GCA_900553925.1 uncultured Clostridium sp. | reverse complement strand
CAGCTTCTTCCGGCACAGGTCACCCATCTCATCGAGATGTTCTAACTCCATCTCTACGATCCGTTCAAAGTTCGGCTGTGTCACCGATAAGATGCGTGCATTCCCGATATGTTTCCGAAGCAGCATGCAGAAGTTCGGTGCTGTCGTCGGATTCTCCTTGGTCTGTTCTGTCAGATACAGGAGCGGTAAACTGGCATCCGCAGAGATCACCAGACGACTGGTTGTGTTGCCCTGTTCTGTCCGGTTTTTCACGACCAGGCACAGTTCGTCCACTTCCGGCTGATATATTTTATAGATACGTCCGCCCGTCAGATTCTTCTTTAGTTCGCTGACGATCGCAGATACGGTTACTCCGTCAAATGCCATTTTCTTACTCCTTTATATTATGCGATTAGATCAACAATCCAAGCAGATCGTTGCTTCGTTTTACAAATGCTGTCATCTTCTCGGCAGAAAGTGGCTTGTTCGCAAGGACAGCCAGATCATAAAGCTGGTTACAAATCATATCCTTGTACTCGCCCTCCGGATTATCTAAGATGTATTTTACAAGCTTGTTGTTTGCATTTAAGACAAGCGTCTCTGCCTCGCCTGCTCCAAACATTGCAGGATCCATGCCGCCCATGTTGTAGACACGCATCATCTCCATCATACGACGGGACTCCTCGGATACTGTCAGGACAGAAGATACATTCTCATTCTTCATGCTCTCAACCTTGACTACAAGCTTGTCGTTTCCGGTTGCTTTCTTGAATGCCTCAGAAAGCTTATCGGTATATTCCTTCGTCTGTTCCTCAGAAAGCTTCTCACCGACGAAATTATCAGCAAGGTCTGCATCAATACGCAGGAACTTCACGTTCTCGTTTTTACCTTCGAGGTGTGTGATGTATGGGTTATCAATGTTATGTGTCAGATAAACCGCATTCATGCCCTCTTCCTTGAACATGTTGATATACTGGGACTGTGCCACTTCATCGGAGATATAGAATACCTTGTTCTCATATTTCTCCTTGCCCTCTTCGAGGTATTCCGGAAGTGTGATGTACTTGCCATTGATATCCTTAAAGAGCATGTAATCTGTCATCTTGTCACAGAACTTCTCATCCTTCAGACAGCCAAACTTGATGAATGGGCTTAAGTCATCCCAATACTTCTCGTAATCTTCCTTGTTGTTCTTGTACATGCCAGTCAGCTTATCAGCAACCTTCTTTGTGATGTAATCCGAGATCTTCTTGACAAAGCCATCATTCTGCAATGCGGAACGTGATACGTTCAATGGCAGATCCGGGCAGTCAATGACACCCTTCAGCAGAAGCAAAAACTCCGGAATAACTTCCTTGATGTTGTCTGCGATAAATACCTGATTGTTATATAACTTAATTGTACCTTCCAACTGGTCATACTGCGTATTGATCTTCGGGAAGTACAAAATACCCTTTAAGTTAAACGGATAATCCATGTTCAGGTGGATCCAGAAGAGCGGCTTCTTGAAGTCTAAGAACACATGCTGATAAAAATCAATGTACTGCTCATCCGTACAATCCTTTGGATTACGCATCCAGAGCGGATTCGTATCATTTAACGGTTTTCTCTCTTCTTCCTTTTCTTCCGGAGCATCCTCTGATTTTTCTTCTGCCTCGTCCTTCTTTGGTGCATCGCCGACAAGCTCATCTTCCTGTGTCGTGTCGACCTCGATCACCTTGTCTTTTTCTTTCTTTTCGGCTTCCTTCTTGGCAGCTTCTTCCTCTTCCTTATCCTCATTGATAAAGTAGATGTTGTATGGCATAAATGCACAGTACTTCTGGATGACTTCCTTCACACGGTACTCGTTTGCATACTCCAGGCAATCCTCATTCAGATACAATGTGATAGCTGTACCACGGATATCGTCATCGCTCTCGCTCATCGTGTAATTCGTTCCGCCATCGCACTCCCAATATACCGGCTTTGCATCCTTCTTATAAGAGCATGTCTCAATCGTTACCTTATCCGCAACCATAAATGCGGAATAAAAACCAAGTCCGAAATGACCGATAATCTGCTCGTCACCGGATTTATCCTTATATTTGTTGATGAAGTCTGTCGCGCCGGAAAATGCGATCTGGTTGATGTACTTGTCCAGTTCTTCCTCGGTCATACCAAGACCGTTATCCACGAATGTCAAAGTCTTATCCTTGGCAGACGCATACACCTCGATCTTGTATTCCTCGCCTTCAACTTCCTCATATTCGCCCATCACCGCAAGCTTCTTTAATTTTGTGATTGCATCACAACCGTTGGAAATCAGCTCCCGGATGAAAATATCCTGGTCTGAATAAAGCCATTTCTTAATAATCGGAAAAATGTTGTCACTGTTAATTGATAAATTACCCTGTCGTTCCATGTCTTATTACCTCCTGTTATACATAGTCCCCGACCACTTTCTTACATTGTGATCCGAAGATCTATCGAATATAAGTTTCATAGATAACATAATAATACGTGGAATTTTGAATGTCAAGAAAAAATTAGCACTCAACGATATTGAGTGCTAATAATCATACATATTTTATTAAATGTAGTATTTTTTCACCGTATCATCCCACACCTGCTCCAGTGTCTTATCCAACGTAAATATCTTTAGAGATGTTCCGGTCGTAACAGATAACGTTTCATGCTCATACACAACGTTCAGGAACAGTGCTCCTACATCTTCCGAACTCACCGGAAGATGATTCATCTCCAGCAGACGATTGATGTTCTCCCGATTGAACATAAGAATAATCTTGAATGCGATTGGCAGCCGTTTTCCCCGGATGTAATCATATACTGTCTGCTTTATATCCTTCCACTCAATATACTCCGGTAGTTCCTCTGCCTGTTCGGAATCAAAATATGCCTTATTCAGCTTTCCGTTTATATAATAATCCAATTTTGTTTTTACGCGTGCCTCATACAGATAGAAACTGTCGTATTTGCTGACGAACAGTTCCCGTATATAATCCGCTTTTTCTTCTATCTCAAATATCTCCACCGTTTCACCTCTGATTCAAATATACTGTCACAAGTTCATAATCGCCATATGGTTCATTCGTATAGGAAAAATACTGCACAGCCGATACATTCTCCATAAACGAATAATCGTAATCCTGCGTATAATCTGTCACAACCACCTCGATGGTTCCTGTACTGTTCTTGTATGCGGTCTGCTTCAGAAACTCCTCAAATTCTTCACTTGTACACACCAGATTATTTTGTTCATAGTAGTTATATTCCGTACTGTCGCATGCCGGAAATGCGTCCTGTTTCCAATCATGCCGATCGTCCATGATCGCATCTGTCACATTGAAGAATTCATGTCCCGCAAATACACCGCGATCCGGGAGCGGATCATCCCATGTGGCATCCACCTGATACCAGCTTCCATCAAGACAGACTTCATTCCACGCATGCAGTTCTCCGTCAGCCGTGCCCGTCACGATCTGATTCTCAACCCCCACGCACGTCATAAGCAGTGCCATTGCCTCTGCATATCCGTTGCATACGGCTTTGTTCTGCACCAGAGCACCATATGCCCGGTACGCATAATCCTTTGAAGTTTCCACATACCCATACTGGCAATGCACCACAATATAATCATGGATTGCCAGTTCCTTCTCATAATCCGACATACCCGGTTTGATGATCTGCGTGAGGATCTGCTCTACCTTCTCATACAGTTTATAGGCAAGTGCATGATCAGACGGAATTTCTTTGTGGTTCACATATTTCTGCCATACATAATAATTGTCTGAAATCGTATATTTCAGTTTCACACGCATGCCGTCCCGGCTTTTCTCCGTCACCGCATACTGATCCACCATACCATTCATACTGCACAGGTTCTCATTAATCCCTTTAATTTCGTCTTCCGTTATCTCATTCAAGTAAAAGCTTCCCTGTTCTTTTCCGGCATTGATCTGCTCCGTTACCATCTGTGTAAGTTCCGACATCGTATATGCCGTCTCATCCGGATGCAGGTAAGAACCGATCCGGAAATTATAGAAATAGTTGACAAGTATCAAAACGAGCGCAAGCACAGGAATGATGATATGTGGTTTTGCTTTTCGCTGTTTCATCCTTTTCGGCTCCTGTTGTTATTTTTCTGTTTCCGGTTGTCTTCTATATTCTGTTTTTCATCCGAATCCGCATTGCTTTTTCCTATCATGATCAAAACGACCATCAGTACGATGGACACGATCAGGCAGATAGCTACCAAAAGTGGTTTGCCGCTGTCGCCGGTTGCGACTATATTTGCAAGAATTGCGATCATAATTTGCTCCTTATCCCGACAACTGCGAAACAGCTATACCATGAACATATATTTCAATCTGATTCATTCGATATACAATGTATTGAAACCAGATTGAAATATATAATACACTTTATTCTCTATGTTTCGCACTTGTCTCATATATATAATTATGTAAATCATTCTAATGTATATAATGATAAATCGCAACCTTTTTTCGCGTTTGTCTTGTCGGTTCTTGGGATTTGTTGTATAGTATTTGAGGAATAAATAAGATAAAGTGAGGTAGATTATGGCACAGTTATGGGGCGGTCGTTTCACAAAGGAGACAGACCAGTTAGTATATAATTTTAACGCATCGATCAGTTTCGATCAGAAGTTCTACAAGCAGGACATCCGCGGCAGCATCGCACATG
>USFH01000159.1 GCA_900553925.1 uncultured Clostridium sp. | reverse complement strand
CGGCAGTGTGCGGCAGCTCAATAATCAGATCACAGCCGAGCGGAATGTGCATTTCTTTGCGTTTAATATGCTTGATACTGGAGATGCGGAAATCGATGCAGCGATGAATTCAAAGTTTGATTTCCTGACTTCACTTGGTTTTGAGGTTGTGGAACACGTCGATGTCACAGCGGCAACGATGCAGGAGATGGTCACACATTTTGCAGAGAAAATCGAGACGAACGATTTTCCATCTGATGGACTCGTGCTTTCGTTTGATGATGTGGAATATGGTAAAAGTCTTGGACGGACAGCGAAATTCCCGCGGGATTCGATCGCATTTAAATGGGCAGACGAGGAAGCGGAGACAACGCTTCGGCATATTGAGTGGAGTCCGTCCCGTACCGGGCTGATCAATCCGGTGGCAGTCTTTGATGCGGTATCGCTCGAAGGGACGTCTGTGAGCCGTGCCAGTGTCCACAATGTGAGCATTGTGAAGCAGTTACAGCTTGGAATCGGTGATACGATCAAGGTGTATAAGGCGAATATGATCATCCCTCAGATCAGTGAGAACCTGACGAAATCCGGTACACTCGAGATTCCGGATACTTGTCCGGCGTGTGGCGGTAAGACAGAGATCCGCGAGGACAATCAGGCACAGACGCTTGTATGTCCGAATCCGGCATGCCCGGCAAAGGCAATCAAGCTATTCACACATTTTGTATCACGAAACGCGATGAACATCGATGGTTTATCTGAGGCAACGCTGCAGAAGTTCTTAGACTGCGGCTTTATTGAAGAGTTGTATGATATCTACCGGATTGACCGCTATGAGACAGAAATCGTGAAATTGGAGGGCTTTGGGCAGAAGTCCTACGACAATATGATGGAGAGCATCGAGGCAAGCCGTACGACACAGCTTGCGCGTGTCCTGTATGGACTTGGAATTTTGAACGTCGGTACCGCCATGGCAAAATCCATCTGCAAATATTTCAAAGATGATGTGGAGGCAATTATCCATGCCGATGCAGCGCAGTTTGCCGAGATTGAGAAGATCGGCGATGTGATCGCAGAGGGCATTGTGGCATATTTCGCAGATCCGAACAATATCCGGGTACTGCGTGAGATCTTGAAGGAAGTGACACTTGTCGTCGAGGAGAATACGGCACCACAGGATCTCGAAGGCAAGACATTTGTCATTACTGGTTCACTCAATCATTTTGCAAACCGGGATGAACTTAAAAAATTGATCGAAGACCGTGGCGGAAAAGTCGCAGGCAGTGTTTCTTCGAAGACCACGTACCTGATCAATAACGATGTATTATCTTCCTCATCGAAGAATAAAAAGGCGAAATCATTGGGAATTCCGATTATTTCCGAGGATGATTTCTTGCAGTTATAAAAAATTCGTGGTATGCTTTAGCTTTAGAGAAGAAAAGAGGTTTTAGAGATGCCGATTAGAATAGACAACGATCTGCCAGTGAAGAAAGTACTGGAACAGGAAAATATATTTGTGATGGACGAACACCGTGCTATGACACAGGATATACGTCCACTTGACATTTTGATTTTAAATCTGATGCCGTTAAAGGAAGATACGGAGTTGCAGCTTCTGCGCAGCCTGTCAAACACACCACTGCAGGTAAATATCTCCTTTATCCGCACAATGTCCTATGAATCAAAGCATGTGTCCGAATCCCATCTGGAGCGTTTCTACAGTGATTTTGAACACGTGAAGAATAAGAAATGGGATGGTCTGATTATTACCGGAGCGCCAGTCGAGAATATGGAGTTTGAGGAAGTGGAGTACTGGGATGAGCTGACAGCCATCATGGACTGGTCAGTTACGAATGTTACATCCACACTGCATATCTGCTGGGGGGCACAGGCAGGACTTTACTATCGTTATGGAGTGAAGAAATACCAGCTTCCAGCGAAATTTTCTGGTGTGTACAAGCATTATACGTTCCATAAGCGGACACCGCTGGTACGTGGATTTGATGATTCATTCTTAGTGCCACAGTCCCGCTATACCGGTGTGGATAAGCAGGCAATCGTCGATAATCCGCTTCTGGAGATCGTCGCAGAGTCCGATATTACAGGACCATACCTGATTATTGGAGAGGACGGCAAGAACATCTTCGTAACCGGACATCCAGAGTATGATACATTTACACTTGATCAGGAATATAAGCGTGACATCAAGCGTGGATTAAATCCGAACATTCCGGTCAATTATTACCCGGATGATGATCCGGAGCAGAAACCGATCAAGTCTTGGAGATGTCATGCGAATACACTTTATGCAAACTGGCTCAATTATTACGTATACCAGAGCACACCTTACGACTGGACGAAAAAGGTTACGGGTTAAGGGATGCAAGCTTCGTGATCGCGAGTATGTTATGAAGCAGGTAGCCGCAGAACATACCGCATATGTATGCATGGATGCCGAAATGTGGCACAAAGAAGATGATACATAAGATCCGCACGCTGATGCCGAGAATATTATAGATTAAGTTCTGGGTGGCGTAGCCGATTGCGTTCATAACGCTGGAAAGCGTTGTGGAAAGATAAATAAACGGACATAGAAATCCCATTAGCTGTAACAGCGTTCCTGCTTCAGCACTTTCAAAGGCAAAGGTACAGATTGTTTTTCCGAAGAGTATATACAGGACACAGGCGAAGCTTCCAAGCATGATGCAGAAAAGAGCACTTGATACAAGTGCTTTTTTTATTGCTTCCGTATCGCGTTTCGCACACGCGTAGGAAATGGATGGAAGCAGCATCGTGGAAAGCGAGTTCGTGATCGTTGCCGGAAAAAGCAGAAATGGGATCACGATACCGGTGATGATACCGTACATTTCCATGCTTGTATCGGCGTTGTTGTAATACTGGAAAAGAAACGTCGGAAGTATGATTGCTTCAAAACTGGAAAATAACGTAAAAATCAGGTTGTTGGAAGTAATTGGAATAATGTCTTTCAGCATTGGAATCATAAGGGATGATTTCTTTTTCACTGAAATGCACATATCTTTATCTGGCAATCTGTTCGCTTGATTCTGCTTTCTTCGGAACAAGATATAACAGCTGACCGCGTAAAATGTGGCGCCCATCTCGCCGATCACAACACCGAGTACAGCCGTTTTGGCGTCAACATGATCCTGCATATAAGAGATGGCAAGAAGGTAGACGGAACCAATCCGTATAATCTGTTCGATCAACTGGCAGCTTCCGGAGAAAACCGGTTTTTCATGTCCGATAAAAAATGCATTGATGCAGGCTTTTATGGCGACAAATGGAACCGCTGGTGAGAGAATGCGCAACAGGATACGGCAGTCGGTATTTTTCAGGATATGCATGGCGATGAAGTCACAGCCAAAGAAAAAGCAGGCAGAGACAAGCAGGCTCAGCACAAAACTCAAAAATCCACCGAAGCAAAGCGCACGGCGGGTATCGGAATATTTTTTCCTGCCAAGCAGATAGGATACATGTTTGGTAATTGTCGTTGCGATTCCCTGACAGCAAAAAGAAATGCCTAAGATGTAAAGTGGAAAAATAAGCTGATAAGTTCCAAGCTCTTTAACACCAATCAGCCGGGTCAGGAATATTCTATTATAAAAGCCGAGACATTTGGTCAGGATGCCGGTTATGGTCAGTATCAGGGTTCCTTTGATGATGGTTCGTTTTGACATGATGCTCATTTCCTGCCGGAGTCTTGGTTTATTATATTGGATAGGGCGATGAAATATGACAGTTTATATGGATCACGCAGCGACGACGAGCACCCATCCGGAAGTGATTCGTGCCATGCAGCCGTATTTTCACGACAAATTTGCGAACCCTTCCGGCATTTACAGTATCGCAAAGGAAAACCGGCAGAAGATAGAAAAATGCCGTCAGATGATCGCGGATACCCTGCATGCGAAAAAGAACGAGATTTATTTCACGGCAGGCGGTTCGGAGGGCGATAACTGGGCGTTAAAAGAGATTGCAGACACATACAGTAAAAAGGGCAGACATATCATCACGACAAAGCTGGAGCATCACGGAATCCTGCATACATGCGAATACCTCGAAAGGCATGGATTCGAGGTCACATATCTGGATGTGGATATATACGGACGTGTGAATCCGGTACAGGTGGAGCGGGCAATCCGGAAGGATACGATTTTAATATCCGTGATGTTTGCAAACAATGAGATCGGAACGATACAGCCGATCGGTGAGATCGGAGCAATCGCCAGACGGCACAATGTATTATTTCATACGGATGCGGTGCAGGCATATGGACAGATTCCAATTGACGTTGCATGCCTGCAGGTCGATCTGCTTACTGCGAGCGGGCACAAATTCCGCGGGCCAAAGGGGACAGGATTTTTGTATGTGCGGGATGGCGTGAAACTGCAAAGTCTGATCCACGGTGGCGCACAGGAGCAGGGACTTCGGGCAGGAACGGAAAATGTCCCCGGTATCGTTGGGCTTGCGACTGCCGCATACATTGCGGATGCCGCGATGGAACAGCGGATGAAGTATGAAATACAGATCCGTGAGTATATGATCGGTGAACTACTTACAACGATTCCGTACAGCCAGTTAAATGGACATCCGGAACAGAGACTCCCGAACAATATCAATATTTCCTTTCAGTTTGTGGATGGTGGGGCATTGCTGGTTATGCTGGATACACTCGGCATCTGTGCCTCTGGTGG
>USFH01000158.1 GCA_900553925.1 uncultured Clostridium sp. | reverse complement strand
TATCGTGCGGACGATGCATTGTGGCTGTTTCCTACAATTTATAAATATGTAACAGAAACCGGGAATCTGGCATTTATGGATGAAGTGATTCCTTATGCAAATAAAGATGAAGGTACGGTGTATGATCATCTGAAACGTGCGATTGATTTCTCTATGAAACATCTTGGCAGACATGGCATGCCGGCAGGACTTTATGCAGACTGGAATGACTGCCTGCGGCTTGGAAAAGATGGGGAGTCATCCTTTGTTGCATTGCAGTTTTATTATGCAATGACGATTCTTCGTAAATTCGCTGAATATAAAAATGATTCTGAGTACATTTCTTATCTGGATAAGAGCCAGAAAGATCTCTGGAATGTGATTCAGAATCTCTGCTGGAATGAAGACCGATTTATCAGGGGCTTTACAGAAAAAGGAGAAGTAATCGGTAAAAGAACAGATCCGGAGGCAAATATGTGGCTGAATCCACAGAGTTGGGCGGTTATCAGCGGATTTGCCTCTAAGGCACAGGCGGAAGCTGCAATGGAGAATGTGTATGCGCAGTTAAATACAGCGTTTGGTGCCGTACTTATGGATCCACCATACCATGCGCATGCATTTGATGGCGCTCTGGCTGTCATCTATAATCAGGGTGTAAAGGAAAATGCGGGAATATTCTCCCAGTCACAGGGCTGGCTGATTCTGGCAGAAGCATTACTTGGACATGGAAACCGTGCGTTTGAGTATTATATGGAGAATTCACCGGCAGCTCAGAATGATAAAGCAGAAGTGAGAAAGCTTGAACCTTATTGCTATGGTCAATTTACAGAGGGTAAGGCAAGTCCTCATTTTGGACGATCTCATGTGCATTGGCTGACGGGAACTGCATCAACAGTTATGGTTGGCAGTGTCGAAGGTATTCTGGGCATGCGCCCGGATTTCTATGGATTGCGGATAGCACCATCCATCCCGGCAGAATGGGACGGATTTACAGTGGAGAAGGATTTCCGTGGAAAGCATCTCCATATTGAGGTGAAAAATCCGGGACATGCAGAGTCCGGATTTAAGAGCATGGAAATCAATGGTCAGACTATCTTCAATAATTATGTGAAAGACGAGTGGCTTATGTCAAACGGAGATAATATAATCACATTATATATGTCATAGATTTACCGGTCAGGGAGTCCGGAGGCATTCAGATACAGGGACTGATATCGCTTTGGTGTCAGTCCTGTCTGTTTTTTGAATACTTCTGTGAAGTAACTTTGATCTGAAAATGCAAGAATCGAAGCAATTTCAGCCGCGGAATAGGAAGAGTGAAGCAGCATATTTTTCGCAGTTTCAATCTTTGTCTGCTGGATATAGTCGCTGACTGTCATACCGGTTTCCTTGTGGAAAAGGCGGGAAAGATAGGATGAATTTAATCCTGTCAGCTCTGCAAGCCTGGAAAGCGTAATTCTCGTATGTAGATGATCGTAAATATAATCGAGGCATTTTGAAATTGGCTTTGAGGTGATCCTTTTCTTGCGCAGATTCTTCATGCGTCTGGCATAATCCAGGCAGGCTGTTGTATGAAGGGTATTTAATTCATCCATCGTAGAGACACGATCGGCTTCTTGAATATAGAAATCACTAAGGGCATATGAGGTAGACAAATCCAGACCGCCTTCAATGCAATAGCGCGCAAGCATCGCCATCGTGATTGCAAAATGATATTTCAAGCTTTGCAGTGGCAAATCAGATAATTCTCCAAGCCCTTTTTTTTCACTGATCTTTGCCAGACATAGTTCTTTTGCTTTCTCGACATCGCCGGATTTTATAGTTGTATAAAATTCAAGTTCCGGGTCGTATTGTGCACGCAGAATCTCTTTATCTTTATAGACGTAATTGCGATATAATTGTTTGTTGATTCTCATAACGTACCTCGTATTTTTGTATAAAATGGTATTTCTAGATTGTATTCATTATTAAATTGATTATAACAGAGTTTAGGGCGGAGAACAACGAATGACGTCAGAAATGCTCCAAATTGGAGCTTTACTTTCCTATAGGTATAGGTTACAATTTTTACAGCGCATCGTTACAAAGAACAAAAATAATAAAAGCAAATCTACACAAAAATATAAATGAACAAATGTTCGAGATTTTGGTTGACTTTCTACATGGGTATGTAGTATAGTAGAACAAGAGACGAACATATGTTTTGATATGTAGAGGATAACGGAGGTTTATGGTATGGCAAACGAAGAGAAGATGAAAGCATTAGATGCCGCATTGGCACAGATTGAGAAGCAGTATGGCAAGGGCTCTGTGATGAAGCTCGGTGACCAGTCTGCGAATATGAGTATTGATGTAGTTCCAACCGGTTCTTTAAGTCTGGATCTGGCACTTGGACTTGGTGGTATGCCAAGAGGACGTGTGATCGAGATTTACGGACCGGAGTCAAGTGGTAAGACAACGGTCGCCCTGCATGTTGTTGCCGAGGTACAGAAGATGGGTGGAATCGCCGGATTTATTGATGCAGAGCATGCACTTGATCCGACGTACGCATCCCATATCGGTGTCGATATTGATAATCTGTATATTTCCCAGCCGGATAACGGTGAGCAGGCATTGGAGATCACCGAGATGATGGTACGTTCCGGTGCTGTGGATGTAATTATCGTGGATTCGGTAGCAGCGCTTGTACCGAAGGCGGAGATCGACGGTGAGATGGGTGATTCCCATGTTGGTCTGCATGCGAGACTGATGTCACAGGCACTCCGGAAGCTGACAGGTATCATCAGCAAGTCTAATTGCGTTGTTATCTTTATCAACCAGCTGCGTGAGAAGGTTGGTGTCATGTTCGGTAACCCTGAGACAACGACCGGTGGACGCGCATTGAAGTTCTATGCATCTGTCCGTCTGGATGTACGCCGGATCGAGACGCTGAAGGTTGGCGGAGAGGTCGTTGGTAACCGTACAAGAGTCAAAGTCGTGAAGAACAAGGTGGCTCCTCCATTTAAGGAAGCGGAGTTCGATATTATGTTCGGCAAGGGTATCTCGAAGGAAGGAGATATTCTCGATCTGGCGGTCCAGCATGACATCATCAACAAAGCAGGTGCATGGTATTCTTACAATGGCGAGAAGATCGGACAGGGAAGAGAGAATACGAAGCTGTATCTGGCGAATAATCCGGATATTATGAAGGAAGTAGAGCAGCAGGTTCGGAACAAGTGTGGGATTGGCGTAGATGCAGAGCAGACAGAGAACGAAGAATCATAATAAGCAGGCAATTACATCCAGTGCATTTGATACGGCACTTTATTACCTGACCTTCCGGGATCGCTCCCGGAAGGAGCTTTGCGATAAGCTTGTGGAGAAAGGTTATGGCGAAGAAGAAATCACGGATGCAATCGAGAAGCTGATGTCGTATGGTTATATCGATGATGAACGATTTGCAAAGTCCTATATCCGCAGTCAGATGCGGGGGAAGGGCAGACGCCGGATCACGATGGAGCTTTCCGGGAAAGGCGTCGACTCCGTGGTAACACGGGAATTGTTCACGGAACTCGCACCGGACGAGGCGGAGACAATCTATGATTTACTGGAAAAACGTTATGGAAACCTGAATTTTGCAGATGAATCGCAGATGCGGCGGATGTATGCTTTTTTCGCACGACGTGGATTTCAATATGAGGATATTCGCAGAGCAGTGTCACAATATAGGAAAAATTATGAAAAATATTAGAAAAGTATTCTTATTTTTCTTACAATATGCATAAAAAATACAAAGTATTCCTTGACACAAGTATAAAAAAAGTATAATATTTAAGTGTTGTAGTTATGCAATAAAACTAAATAAGGAGGTGCTCCTGAGTTGTCAGACGAAGCAATCAAGTATGTGATCTTTGCTGTAATACTTGTGGTTGCAATTCTCGTTACCTGGTTTTTGGCAGTTGCGTATCGTAAGAATGTCGCAGAGGCTAAGATTGGTAAGGCAGAGGATAAGGCCAGAGAGATTATAGATGAAGCACTGAAAGCTGCGGAGGCAAAAAAGCGTGAGACACTTCTTGAGGCGAAGGAAGAAGCCATGAAGACGAAGAACGAGATTGACAAAGAAGTCAAGGATCGTCGGAATGAGCTTCAGCGTATGGAAAAGCGTGTTCTTTCCAGAGAGGAAAATCTCGACCGGAAGACCGAAGCCGTAGAGAAGAAGGAAGCTTCATTATCACGTAAGGAAGCAGAGCTCACGAAGCTGAAGCAGGAAGTTTCAGATTTGGAAGCAAAAAGGACTCAGGAACTGGAAAGAATTTCAGGATTAACCTCTGAACAAGCAAAGGAATACTTATTAAAGACTGTTGAAGACGAAGTAAAGCATGAAACAGCAGTCATGATCAAAGAATTAGAAACACGAGCAAAAGAAGAAGCAGATAAGAAGGCGAAGGATTACGTTGTGACTGCCATCCAGAAGTGTGCAGTCGATCATGTATCAGAGACAACGATTTCCTTAGTACAGTTGCCTAACGATGAGATGAAGGGAAGAATCATAGGACGTGAAGGACGTAATATTCGTACTTTGGAGACTATGACAGGTGTAGATTTAATTATTGATGATACACCGGAAGCAGTATTGCTTTCAAGTTTTGATCCGGTTCGCAGAGAAGTAGCCAGAATCGCACTTGAAAAGCTGATTGTGGATGGAAGAATCCATCCGGCACGTATCGAAGAGATG
>USFH01000157.1 GCA_900553925.1 uncultured Clostridium sp. | reverse complement strand
TGGCTATGCAGAGATTGAAGGAAGCAGCAGAGAAGGCAAAGAAAGAGCTTTCATCCGCTACAACAACAAACATTAACCTTCCATTCATCACAGCTACCCAGGATGGTCCAAAGCACTTTGATATGGATCTGACACGTGCAAAGTTTGATGAACTGACAGCACATCTGGTAGATAAGACAAGAGTTCCTGTACAGACAGCATTGAAGGATGCAGATCTGACAGCAGCAGAGCTTGATAAGGTACTTCTGGTCGGTGGTTCTACACGTATCATCGCTGTTCAGGATATGGTTAAGAAGCTGACAGGCAAGGAGCCGTTCAAGGGTATCAACCCGGATGAGTGTGTTGCAATCGGTGCTTCTATTCAGGGTGGTAAGCTTGCAGGTGATGCAGGTGCCGGTGAAATCCTTCTGCTGGATGTTACACCACTTACACTTTCTATCGAGACAATGGGTGGTATCGCTACACACCTGATCGAGAGAAACACAACGATTCCTACAAACAAGAGCCAGATCTTCTCAACAGCTCAGGATAATCAGGATGCCGTTGATATCAACATCGTACAGGGTGAGCGTGAGTTCGCAAGAGATAACAAGAGTCTTGGACGTTTCAGACTGGATGGTATCGCTCCTGCAAGACGTGGTGTTCCACAGATCGAGGTTACATTCGATATCGATGCAAACGGTATTGTAAACGTATCTGCAAAGGATCTTGGCACAGGTCGTGAGCAGCATATCACAATCACATCCGGAACATCCCTTTCCGATGAGGATATCGATAGAGCAGTGAAGGAAGCTGCTGAGTACGAGGCACAGGATAAGAAGCGTAAGGAAGCAATCGAAGTACGTAACGATGCGGATGCTATGGTATTCCAGACAGAGAGAGCACTTTCCGATGTAGGAGATAAGCTTTCTGCAACAGATAAGACAAAGGTAGAGGCTGATTTGAAGGCTTTGAAGGATATCATCGAGAGCACAGATCCGGATGCCATGACAGACTACGATGTAGAGAAGATCAAGGCTGGTAAGGAAACATTGATGAACAGCGCACAGGAATTGTTCTCAAAGCTCTATGAGCAGAACGGTCCTGGTGCAAACGCTGGTACAGGCACAGGCACACCAGATTATTCAGACGATGTAGTGGATGGAGACTACAAGGAAGTCTAAGCGTTAAGACGGGGAGCAAGTTGATAAAAGCAGATTACGAATAATAAGGGTGAGTGCAGATGTCTGATAAAAGAGATTATTATGAAGTCCTCGGAGTCACGAAAGGTGTCTCCGAGGCGGATTTGAAAAAAGCTTACCGTAAGGTAGCGAAGAAATATCACCCGGACACAAACCCGGGAGACAAAGAAGCAGAAGAAAAGTTCAAAGAGGCTGCAGAGGCATATGCTGTACTGTCCGATCCTGAGAAGCGTGCAAAGTATGACCAGTATGGTCATGCTGCATTCGAGCAGGGCGGTGGTCCGGGCGGCTTCGGCGGATTTGACTTCTCAGATATGGGAGATATCTTCGGAGATATCTTCGGAGATATGTTCGGTGGCGGCAGCCGTCAGAGACAGTCCAATGGTCCGGTTAAGGGTGCGAACATCAAGACAACCGTACGTGTAAGTTTTACAGATGCTGTATTTGGTACACAGACAGAGCTGGAGCTTCCGCTCAAGGATGAATGTACGGTCTGTCATGGTACAGGAGCGCAGCCGGGACATCAGCCGGAGACTTGTAGCAAATGTGCCGGAAAAGGTCAGGTTGTCTATACCCAGCAGTCATTGTTCGGTATGGCAAGAACCGTATCCGTATGTCCGGATTGTGGCGGTTCCGGAAAGATTATCAAGTATAAGTGCAGCAACTGTGCAGGTTCTGGTTATGTAAAGAGTAAGAAGAAGATTCAGGTCGCTATTCCTGCAGGTATTGACAATGGTCAGAGTATCCGTATTCGTGCAAAGGGCGAGCCGGGTATCAATGGCGGTGAACGAGGAGACCTGCTTGTAACCGTGCTTGTCGACCGGGATCCTAGATTCCAGAGACAGGAGTATGATCTTTACTCTTCTGAGCCGATTACATTTACACAGGCAGCGCTGGGTGGCAAGATCACCGTTACAACGATTGACGGACCTTATGAATTGGAGATCAAGCCGGGTACACAGACAGATACAAAGGTAAAACTGAAGGGCAAGGGTGTTCCGACACTTCGTAACAAGACCGTGCGTGGTGATCATTATATCACTCTGGTTGTTCAGGTACCGGATAAGCTGACAGAAGAGCAAAAATCGATTCTGAACCAGTATGCGAATACAACGGTGAATGCCCGTTCGTCTACGGATGCGGCATCGTCCGGTTCTTCGATTTTTGGTGATCATAAGAGAAAGAAAGGGTTCAAAAAAGGATTATAGGTAAGGTAAAATGATGTGGACAAAACTGACCATCGATACAACGGTGGAAGCTGTTGATCTCATCTCTGCATTCTTAGATGAAAAGGGTGTGGAAGGTGTGATGATAGAAGATCATGTGCCACTTACCGAGGAAGATAAGGCTGCTATGTTTGTGGATATCCCGCTTGTTGATGGCGAGGATGATGGAACCGCACAGGTTTCCTGCTACATAGATGACTCTTTCGATATAGAAACGTTAAGGGCGGATATAGCTGCAGAGCTTACCCGCCTTGAAACGTTTATACCGGTAGGCAGCAAGAATATAACGCTCTCGAATACAGAGGACAAAGACTGGATGAACAACTGGAAACAGTTTTTCCATCCAATCCGTCTCTACGATGATATTGTAATCAAACCGACCTGGGAGACAGTCGAGGACGCGAAACCGGATGATATCGTGATCGAGATCGATCCCGGGATTGCATTTGGTACAGGATCCCATGAGACAACGAAGCTCTGTATCGGACAGTTAAAGAAATATTTAAAGCCCGGAGATACGGTGTTTGATGTCGGCTGTGGTAGCGGGATCCTATCCATGATTGCGTCAAAGCTTGGGGCAGGCTTTGTACATGGCATGGATATCGATGAGCTTGCGGTACGGGCAAGTGAGGAAAATGCAAAGCTTAATCATATGGGTGAAGATACGATTAAGTTTTCGTGTGGAAATCTGCTTGCGGATAATTACATTGGCAAGGGGACAACATTCCAGCTTGATCGTTCATCAATCAAGGAGACACAGCATCTGGAAGTAGACAGACAGTATGATATTGTCGTTGCCAATATTCTGGCAGACGTAATCGTGCCGCTCTCTGCGGTAATTGGACCATATTTGAAGGACGATGGATATTTTATTACATCCGGAATACTGGATGTAAAAGAAAAGGATGTTACGGATGCAATGCTGGCAAACGGTTTTGAAGTTCTTGATGTTGTGCATATGAATGATTGGGTATCTGTAATCGGAAGAAAAAAATAATATGCGATTAATGGGGAGAACGCGGAATGATTGAAAGTCCGTCGAATCGTAGTATGAGTAACACCCGGTGTTTAAAGCCGGGTGTTATTTTGAAAGAGCGATATAAAATTGAAGAGGTGATCGGGGCAGGCGGATTCGGAATCACATATCGTGCATGGGATCCGCTCTTACAGTCGTATGTTGCAATCAAGGAGTATTATCCGTCTGGGATTGCGACGCGAAGCGCTGATTCCTCAAAGGTCTGTGTGCCGGTTGGGCAGGAACAGCGGGAATACCATCGGGGAAGAATTCGCTTTTTAAAAGAAGCGCAGGATGTGGCGCGGTTTCAGTCGGAGCCTAATATTGTAAGCATCTATGATTATCTGGAGGAAAATGATACTGCCTATATGGTCATGGAGTATCTGCATGGCTGTACGCTGAAGCAATACATCCGGGAGCATGGAGGACGGCTGGATACGGATCATATCCTCCATATCTGTCTGTCGGTGTTGGACGCACTTGCAGTTGTTCACAAGGCGGGCATGATCCACCGTGATATCAGTCCGGAGAATATTTTTATCTGTGAGGATCTGACCGTCAAGCTGATCGATTTCGGCGCGGCAAAGCAGGTGTATCTCGATGGGGAACAGACGATGTCGGTTGTCTTAAAACCGGGATATGCACCGCCAGAGCAGTATGCAAAAAAGGATAAACAGGGACCGTGGACAGACATCTACGCGCTTGGTGCGACACTTTATTTTGCGGCGACCGGAGAGAAGCCGGAGGAATCGTTTGGACGTGCACTGGAGGATACGATAAAGCCAGTCTGTGAGGTGAACCCGGAGATCCCGCGTGCAATGTCGCAGGTAATCATGCAGGCGATGTCAGTCAAGATTGAGGATCGCTACCAGACGGTGGAGGCGATGCGGGAGGCATTGCTTGCCGGAGAAGGGCAGAATGCGCAGATGGAGCCGTATGTGATACCGGCATCCCGGATTTCAAAGCGGGATTTGCCGAAGAAACGGGGCTTTCTGATTGGTGTAGCTTTCTGTATCGTAATTATGCTTGTAGTGACAGGAATCTGGATGGCGGGGCGTGTAGCGAAGAAGGCAGGGACGGCAACCGAAATGAATGCAGCATCGACAGAGGTGCAGACAGCAACGATGGCGGATGCACAGACTGCCACGGACGTTGAACAGGCAGCAACAGAGGCGGAGAAAACGACACAGGCGGACAATCCGATGGTTATGCATGTGCCAACGAAGGAGGAACTTGCAGAACAGGAACAATCCGATGCGATCCTGAACATTACGTCCTCGGAGACGGAACGTGTCAGCATTGATGCGTTTGAATATATGAAGGATGGAAAC
>USFH01000156.1 GCA_900553925.1 uncultured Clostridium sp. | reverse complement strand
CTTCTCGTCATGAGCGACCGCAGCATCAAGGTCAATGAGCCGAACTGCTGTGAAATTGTAAAGATTGGAGATTAACATAACATGGCAGCAGGTTCTACCATCGGCACAATATTTAAAGTAACGACCTTGGGAGAATCCCACGGGAAGGCCATCGGCGTTGTCGTCGACGGCTGCCCGGCGGGTCTTCCACTGGACGAATCCGATATCCAGAAGCTCTTAGACCGCAGAAAACCTGGCCAGAGCCGCTTTACGACCCAGAGAAAAGAGGGCGATGAGGTCGAGATCCTCTCCGGCGTTTTCAAGGGAAAGACAACCGGAACCCCGATCTCGCTTGTTGTGATGAACGAGGATCAGAAATCCAAGGATTATGGCGCAATTGCCGAGAGCTACCGCCCGGGACATGCAGACTATTGCTTCGATGAGAAATATGGCTTCCGCGATTACCGCGGTGGCGGCCGTTCTTCCGGCCGGGAGACGATCGGCAGAGTCGCTGCAGGTGCAGTCGCTGCCAAAGTATTGAAGGAACTCGGTATCACCCTGACCGCATACACACGTGCGATCGGAACGATCAAAGTCGCTGATGACGGGATTGATCTTAACATGATCAATCAGAATCCACTGTATATGCCTAACAATGACTGTGCCGCAGATGCAGCCGTCTATCTGCAGGAAATGATGGAAAAGAAGGATTCGGTCGGTTCCATGGTGGAATGTGTCATCACCGGGGTTCCTGCCGGTATCGGCGAGCCCGTATTCGATAAGCTCGACGCGAAGCTGGCGCAGGCTGTCATGTCGATTGGCGCGGTGAAAGCATTTGAGATCGGCGATGGGACTTCTGTTGTCACATCCACCGGTTCTGAGAATAACGACAGCTTCTACATGGATGGAGGAAACGTCCTGAAACGTACCAATCATTCCGGCGGTACCTTAGGTGGAATGAGCGACGGCAGTCCGATTCTTGTGCGTGCTTCCTTCAAGCCGACACCTTCGATCTTCCAGAAGCAGGATACTGTAAACCGGTCTCACGAAGAGATCACCATGGAGATCAAAGGACGTCACGATCCGATCATCGGACCACGTGCGGTTGTTGTGGTCGAGTCCATGTGTGCGCTTACCATATTAGATCTGCTGATGCAGAACACAACCGCCAGAATCGATAATCTGAAGAAGATTTATCTCTCTTAATTTATATTATTTTAAATATTACAAAAGGATTTACAATCATGGTTTTTTCAAGTATTGAGTTTATGTTCCGCTTCTTACCGGTCTTTCTGATTGTGTATTTTGCAGCGGTACCGAAATACCGAAACATAATATTATTAATTGGCAGTCTGTTCTTCTACGGTGTCGGAGAACCATCTTATATTATATTGATGATCATCTCCATTCTCGTCAACCATTTTGCTGCTGTAAACATCTTCCATGCAGCAAAACGCGAAGACGATTCCGGCACATCCACACAGACACTCCGCAAGGCATGGCTGATTGTTGCCATGGTGTTCAATTTCGGAATGTTATTTGTGTTCAAGTACCTGAATTTCTTTATAGGTATGATCAATGGCATTGCGCATACGACCGTCCTGAAGCCGACGGATCTCACTCTGCCGCTTGGAATCAGCTTCTATACATTCCAGGCTGCCTCCTATGTGATTGACATCTATCGGAGAAAATACGAGATTGCAGACGGACTTCTGGATTTTGCGACATACCTTTGCATGTTCCCACAGCTGATCGCAGGTCCTATCGTCAGCTTCGCAGAAGTCAAGGATGACCTGCATAAGCTTCGTAAGGCAAGCCTGCCAAGGATTGAATGGGGCACTGCGATATTCGTGCTTGGACTTGCATACAAGGTTTTGCTTGCAAATAAGATTGCCTCTCTGTGGAACACGATCATGACGGCAGGCGTCATGGGAATTCACCCGCTCACCGCCTGGCTTGGCTCCTGGGGATTCTCGATGCAGCTCTTCTTCGACTTCTTCGGATATTCCCTGATGGCAATCGGGCTTGGACGTATCCTCGGATTCAAGTTCCCTATGAACTTCAAGAATCCATACTGTGCGACTTCTTCCACCGATTTCTGGCGCAGATGGCACATCACCCTCGGCAGATGGTTCCGGGAATATGTCTATATCCCGCTCGGAGGAAACCGCAAGGGACAAAAGCGTATGATCTTCAACATGTTTGTTGTCTGGCTTCTGACCGGACTCTGGCATGGTGCAGATTGGAATTTCATCATCTGGGGTATGTTCTTCTTCGTGCTTCTGATGATTGAGAAACTGTTTCTGCTTAACAAATTAGAGAGACACAGGCTGCTCGCACATATTTATATGTTGATCGTAATCCCGGTTTCCTGGACAATCTTCAACATATCCGATCTTCCGACTCTCGGAAACTATTTGAAACGTATGTTTTTCCTTCCTGTCAAAGGTTCGGTAAAAGTCGATACATTTTCAAAGTTTCTGGAACTATTCGGAACCTACTGGTGGCTGCTTGCAATCTGTGCCGTCTGCTGCACACCGATTCCGGTCAGACTTCTGAAACGGTTCTACAAGACATGGGTATGCAAGCTCATACTACTCGCACTCTTCTGGCTCTCAGTATATCAGATAGCCTCCGGTGCGAATAACCCATTCCTGTATTTCCGGTTCTGATTAAATGAGGTTAAGAATAATGAACAATAATAACAATAAACGAAAACAACCGAAAACAATCTGGGATTTCCTGCGGGAATGCCCTCTGGTGTCTATGATCTGTCTCTCTGTCATCGGGTATACACTCTATGCCCTGGTTGGTGCCATGGGCGGTGAATATAAGCTCCGGATCTCCAAAGATCATACGATTTTTATGTCTGCCATGATCAAGGATGACCCTTATAAGACGGATGACGCTCCAAAAAAGCCAGAGAAAGAAACACCGGCAACCGACACAGATGCGGATAGGACTCCTGTCCCTGACGCAACAGCATCCGATGCACCGGCAACATCTTCGGATGCAGCAATCACTGACGGAAGCGAGCCAATCCCAACAACCTATATCACAGTTCCTGTACGTAAAGCACGTTCCGCCTACTATGACGATAATGACCGTGTCGCACAGACAACGAACTACGACTATATCACCGTGAACACCGACTACTTCAACGATGCCGCTTTTATCGGAGATTCCCGTATCGAGGGATTACATGACTATGGAACGCTGCGCACCAAAACAACGGCTGATTTCTACTACAAAGACGGTGTGTCGATCTGGGATCTGATGGATAAGACAATGGCGAATGGTGAAACAGTTCCGAACGCGCTTGCCTCGAAGCAGTACAAGAAGATTTTCCTTATGTGTGGTGTCAACGAGCTCGGAAGCGGTTACGCCAAAGATTATCAGGCACAATATAAGAAAGTGTTAGACCAGATTCAGGAATTGCAGCCGGATGCCGTAATCTTCGTCATGGGCATGATGCATGTCACCCAGAGCTACGCAGATAATTCAGATGTATACAATAACGACAATGTGGATTGCAGAAATGCCCTGATTGCAGAATATGCAGACGGACAGCGTATCTTCTACCTGGATATGAATACCTGTGTCTGTGACATGGATGGCGATGTTCCAATGGGCGTGAAGTCAGAATATTCAAACGATGGTATTCATCTGCAGGCGCAGTACTATTCACTGTGGGAAGCATACCTTCTGCAGCACGGTGTAGGCGACAGCGTATTTACGAATCTACAGAACAAACAATAACTTATTATATGATTCTATATTCAATGGCGTGCCGCAAGGCGCACACGAAAAGGCAGTTTCGATTGAAACTGCCTTTTATAATTACCTTTTTAATGTTCTTCACAATCCTATTATATGCGATCATGCCATCCTGGCACGTGGATGCGCCTTCTCATATTCTTCCTTCAGCTTACTCTGTCTGCTGCGCAGATAAATCTGTGTCGTAGAGATGTCTGAATGTCCGAGCATCTCCTGTACAGCCTTCAGATCCGCACCATTCGACACAAGGTGGGACGCAAATGAATGACGGATCATATGCGGTGTAATATCCTTGTCAATACCTGCCTTTGCCGCATATGCCTTGATCAGCTTCCAGAAGCCCTGTCTGGTCATCGGCTGTCCCTTCATATTCGTAAACAGGAACATACTGCCATGACTGATAGATTCACGCACGGACTTGATATAGTTCTCTAATGCCATCTTCGCAATATTCTCTATCGGAATCACACGTTCCTTCGATACATCCCGGCACAAGATATAATTCATGGTCAGGTTCACATCCGTAATCTTTAAATTAATCAGTTCCGACACGCGCATACCCGTCGCATACAGAAGTTCAAGCATTGCCTTGTCCCGGATCTCTTTCGGTGTCAGACGGGATGGCTGATCCAAGAGCAGGTTAATCTCCTCAATAGAGAGTGTCTCAGGTGCCTTCTTCTCAATCTTCGGCGGCTTCAATGCATCCGCGTAATCTTCCGTAATCTCCCCCTGCTTCAACAGATACAGAAAAAATGATTTCATACTTGCAATGCTTCGTGATACTGTCGCTGTCGACATACCACGGTTTTCCATATCAAGCACATACGAATTCAAATCTGTTCCCCGGATTTCACGCACATCTTCACAATGTCTGTCTTCAAAAAAACGGCTCATCTTCTTCAGATCTCTCCGATAAGAAGCAATCGTATTTGCGCTTGCATGCTTCACGCTATTCAAGTAATTAATGTAATTCTCAATCTGTGTTTCCATACCCAAAGTCCTTCCATTCCCTCACAAAAAAGCAACCATTTGATGCTGCTTTTTCTCCTTTATCTATTACATTATAA
>USFH01000155.1 GCA_900553925.1 uncultured Clostridium sp. | reverse complement strand
ACACAAGGTTGCCCTGGATGCATATTACCAGGCAGAAAAACTAGACGGTGAAACGCCGTTGCAGTTTTGCACTCGCAACGGATGGTCGGATTTCATCTATAAGATGCTGGTGGTCGATTTTCTGATTTTAAATCGTGATAGACATGGCGCGAATATTGAGGTGCTGCGTAATGCCCGGAAGAAATCACTTCGGCTGGCACCGATCTTTGATCATGGACTTTCGCTGCTGTTCAACTGTCATACAGAAGAGGAGATCAACCAGTTTGATGTAATGAAGGATCGTGCCGTGCAATGTTTTGTCGGGTCACGGTCGGCACAGCAGAATCTAATGCTGATTCCCAAAGATGAAATACTGGCATTGAATCCCCTGCAACACACGCACAAGGCTTATTTACTGGAAGGACTGGATGGCATTATACCGCAGTCCTTACAAAACAAAATATGGGATATGATCTGGCAGAGGTGGGAATATTATGAAAATCTTTGCAGTCAGAGATGAGGACAATACAACTAATAAGGCGGTTGCATATCTGTTCTATTATGAAAAAGAAAAACGTTTTTATATTGAATTGCCAGAGGAGGCCGATCCATGGGAAACGCCGCTGATCCAGTTCGCCCGCGCTTCATTTTGCCTATTCAAAATGGAAGAAGCTTTGTTTACACTGCTTGCAATTTCTGATAGTTCTCCGCTGATATGAAGTGAAACTGGCTTTCCGTCTGCCAAAGTTTCCACAGCGGACACAATCGGTTCGGTATTGTGAATGATTCTGCGTTTGGAGAAGTAATAGGCTGAAAAGAGGCACAGCAAATCCAAGCCAAGCATCCCCAGCACAAAGATGGGGAGTCGTTGAAGTGCTGCAATGGAATAGTAATTGCTGGTGAGTTTTGTGTAGCTGTCTGTGGGATAGCCCAGCACCAACAACCCATCATCGGTGTTCCAAATAAAAACCGGGTAATCCTCAATATACCCTTTTGAAAATAGTGCGACATCTTGAATTGTGTAACTTTTCGGCACATTGTCTGGCAAATCAACCGACCAATAACATTGACCATCTGTGTTCAAGTAGATCGCCCAAATATGATTCTGTCGGAGCATTTGCACCGCCTCATCCGATAATTGTTCCGGCGTAGCGGCGGTAGCAGTCATTTCCAACATGGCTTGCGGGGATGAATCGCCATAATCCTCGGTCACAATCTTTTGAAAAGTCAGACCGAATACTACTGCATTAAGAAAAAGCAATATCAGAATAAAGGCAACGAACGACACAAGATATTTAGATATATAACTTCCGAATGATTTCATGACATCACTTCCTTGCTATCAGCTTATAGCCTAATCCTTTAATGGTTATTAGGGACACGGGTTTTGATGGATCGGTTTCAATCTTTTCCCGGACACGCCGCACATGAGCATTGAGGCTGTTTTCGTAGCCAAAAGGATTATCCCCCCAGAGGGCTTCACAAAGCGCATCTACGGTAACAATCTTTCCAGCATTACGGGCAAGCGTTTCAAGTAAAGTATGTTCTTTGGCTGTCAGGGAAATAATTTCGCTGCCCTTATGGACTTCGGCCCGGCTGAAATCAATCGTACATCCATCCAAAACAAGCAGCGGTGAATCCTCTTTGTAGGTCCGCCGCAGTACCGCATAGATACGCAGTAACAGTTCCTGCGGCATAAAGGGCTTAGAAATGTAGTCATCTGCACCAAGCCCCAATCCCGATAATTTGTCGGCTGCTTCGTCCTTTGCTGTTAAGAAAATGATCGGCACATTGGTAAAAGTGCGGAAATGTTGCATCAGAGAAAAGCCATCCCCATCCGGCAGCATGACATCCAGAAGGATAAGATCAACCGCATCGTCAAGCATAGTTCCCGCTGTTTTGATATTTACCGCATGCCGCACTGTATAACCCTCGGCCTCCAGCACGAACACCGTCCCCATGGCCAGTGCCTTGTCATCCTCAACAAGCAATATTGTCTTTCCGTCCATTGCGTACCTCCAACCTGATCAATCCCCTTATGGCAAATACACAGATATCATTTGCCCTTTATAATATCTATCGCCTCATCGACCGTGGCGATATCTCCGTAGCCCAAAGTCCATGATATTTTGTCCAAACATCATGGACTTTTCACACATGTTTTCTTTTCTTTTTCTGCTGCCTGCTTATCTGTCTCTTCTTCCGCTGCAGCATCCTCAGGACTTCTCTCAAACCTCGCATATCCGCTGTCATATTTCAGATAAATGACATTCTTCTCAGTTGTGCTGATATATATTTCCTGTCCAGCTTCAAGATCCACGCCTGCTGCCGCAAAATTCTCTGCAGGATAGTCTTTGCTGTCGACCTTTTTTATCGTTCCCGCGATCTCGTATCCTTCCGGCAATTTCTCATCTCTTCCGGTTGCATTGTAATAATAGATGTGTCCATCATACATGACCTGTGGCTGCTCTATCATTCCGCTTTCCACACCGGTCGAGGTCTCCACGCCATTTGTTCCTGAAACATTTCCCTCAGAACTACCGCAGGCAGTACATGCCATAATCGAAAGCGCCGCAGCACATATAAATATTTCTTTTCGTATCCCCATACAATTTTCCCCTTTTTAATACTTATTTATGGATGTTATTGTAAACCAGCTAACTGTATGTCCATATTAACATGGCTTTCCCAGCTCTGCCACATACATATTATTAAAGTTGTCACCATATGCTCACTTCCGTCCATCCATATTCTCATCCCGGACATATCTCGCATTGAACTCCATATTTATCTCACGAAGCTCTTTCTTCCCGTCAATATAATCCTGGTACATCTCTGTGATACCGCACATGCATCCATCGCAGTAAGCATCTATATTTCCCAAAGAATCGGCAACTATCTTCTCTCGTTCTTCCCTAGTTGTGTCCTTTATAAGAAAACCTGCCATCGTCAAAAGCCTCCTCTTACAATTCTCATAAAAACAATTAAAACCGTTTTTATACACAAGTACATGTCAAAAAAACAGGCACTTGTAGTTCTTGATACATAAGATATGAAACATATATACAAACGATAATGAAAGTGACTGATCTTCAGCGCTTACTGCTGCTGCGAAGACCGCACCGCTCTTATCGCGGTTTTCGCAGCATGCAAATGTAAGCAAGCTGAAGTGAAGGTAACTGAATGTGTTTGTATATATGTTTTCATATCCATATCTCGAACTACAAGTGCCGTCCGGCCTTTTTACTGTCTGACCTTAATGTGAACCTCACGGAGCTGCTGCTCTGTAACCTCGCCAGGTGCTCCGCACATAAGATCCTGTGCATTTCCATTCATTGGGAATGGGATGACCTCTCTGATATTCTCCTCGTTTCTGAGAAGCATGATCATTCTGTCCACACCAGGAGCCATACCTGCATGAGGTGGTGCTCCGAACTGGAATGCATTGTAGAGTGCTCCGAACTTCTCCTTAAGATCATCCTCTGTGTATCCTGCGATCTCAAATGCCTTGACCATGATCTTCATGTCGTGGTTTCTTACAGCGCCTGATGAAAGCTCGATACCGTTGCAGACGATATCGTACTGGTAAGCCAGGATATCCAGCGGGTCCATGGTATTAAGTGCTTCTAAGCCGCCCTGTGGCATGGAGAATGGATTATGGGTAAATCCGATCTTCTTTGTCTCCGGATCTTTCTCAAACATCGGGAAATCGTTGACATAACAGAAACGGTATGCATTCTTCTCGATCAGATCCAGCTTCTCACCAACATATGCGGTGCCAAGGGAATCTGCTGTCGTACTTGCACTGGTACGAACCTTTACATTCTCTTTCACAGTGACTGTTCCCGAGACAGTTCCGGAATCTGCATCAGTACTCTCAGCCTCAACACTACCGGTATCTACCACTGTCTCCTCTGACACTGTCTCCAGATACTCACTTTTGATATAAGCATCCTTACCATTATACTCGACCTTACTCCAGCCATTTCCCCGCTGTTCAAGAAGCTTGAACTCCTGTCCGATCTGTGCCTTATCAATCTTATCCGCAGTCTCACTGTCTGAGGTACGAATATTTACTACATCCGTAGCCTTGACCATAGTGACTGTTGTCACAATATTGTCGTCTGTGCTGCCAGATTCTTCTGTTTCTTCTTCCGCAGCTTCTCCCTCTGCTTCTTCTGCTGCTTCTTCTGCTGCATCCGGAGTTTCCTCCTTGGCAAGGATCACACCGACATCTTCATTGATCTTTTCCTTCAGATATGCGACGTACTCATTCAGTTCATCATCTTCTGCAAGGAGGTCATTATACTCCACAACAACCTTATTGTTCAGATCGACCACATCATCCTGAAGTGTTACTTCTTTAATATAGTTCCTTACTGTATCATCGTAGGTACCATCATTGATAAAGTACTGTCCGTCTCCATCCTGGCCAATATAGTATGTTTTCAGCCCCGGAAGCTCCTGATCCACATCTGTAAATTTCACTTCTGAATAGACATAGGCTACATAAGTATTCTCATCAAGTCCCGGCTTCGTATAAACATTCAGGACAGGATAGTCTTCAATATATTTGCTCATCTCCTGTATACGGATCTTTTCAATGTCGTTCAGATAAGTGTTCAGGGATGCGATTGTCTCCACATCTCCTGATGCCTGTGCATCGTAATACGTCTTGATAATATTGTTGATCTCAGGATAGGCATTTTCTTCCAGTTCATAAACCGGTGTACTGAGTCCTTCCACTGAAGCTGATTCTTCCTGACCTGCAATTGCCGCAGCGGCTTCTTCCGCTTCCTTTTTCAGTGCCTCTTTCTGGTTTGCATTAATGGCAACAAATATGGTAATCAGTACACATACAACAAGAACAACC
>USFH01000154.1 GCA_900553925.1 uncultured Clostridium sp. | reverse complement strand
AGGTCGGAAATGTAGAGATTCCACAGAAGGCGTTTATGAGTGTACTGAAGTTAGATGAGGAGTAGAATAACGAATGAAAAAATATGTGAGCTTATATGTTCATATACCGTTTTGCGTCGTAAAATGCAAATATTGTGATTTCCTGTCATTTGATGGAGAAAGTTATGGGACGATGCTTCACTATGTAGATTGTCTGTGTCAGGAAATCAAGATGTATGCGCCGATCGTTGCGGACTATAGTGTACGCAGTATATTTATCGGGGGTGGAACACCATCTTTGTTAGATGAATCCCTGATTACAAATATCATGGCATTTATCCGCCGGTATTTCCATGTGGAGAAGAATGCTGAGGTGACGATTGAGGCAAATCCGGGCACGCTGCGCCATCAGAAGTTAAATGGCTATAAGGCGGCTGGTATCAACCGGATCAGCATCGGGTTACAGTCCTGCGACGATGATATGCTGAAGAAGCTTGGACGGATCCATAATTTTGATCAGTTTGTGGCAAGCTACAATGCAGCAAGACGTGCAGGATTCCAGAATATTAATATTGATATTATGTCCGGACTTCCGGGGCAGACGATTCATACCTATGTCGATACATTGTCCCGCGTGATTGAGTTTGGCCCAGAGCATATATCTGCGTATTCTTTAAGTATTGAGGAGGGAACTCCGTTTGCAAAAGATCCGCAGATCTTAAGCGAACTGCCACCTGAGATGGTGGATCGCCGGATGTATGAGATTACAAAACAATTGTTGGCAGCGCACGGCTATGATCGTTACGAGTTTTCCAATTATGCAAAGCCGGGGTATGAGTGTAAACATAATATGGTTTACTGGACAGGTGGAGAGTATATAGGACTTGGTATCGGTGCATCTTCATATTTCCAGGGAAAACGGTTTAATAACATGCGTGATATCTTCAAGTATATTGAGTTGATGGAGAATCTGTCTGATAAGTTTGTAGAGACGGATAACATGGAACTGTTATATAACGACACGACGCGGATGTTGCGGGAGAATGTGACGAATATATACATAGATTCGCGGATGGAAGAATTCATGTTCCTTGGACTGCGGATGACCTGTGGCGTGAGCCGGGAGGATTTTAAGGAGCGTTTTAACAAAGATATTTATGAGGTATACGGAAGCGTTCTGAATAAATATATCAGCGAGGGATTCATGGCGGTCGAAGGTGACCGGATTTATCTGACAGACGCAGGTATTGATGTAAGCAATGTGATATTAGCGGATTTTCTGTTAGATTCCTGATTGTAGATATTGGAATGTAAATATACTGTGATAGAAGAGAGAGTCTTTGTCATTTTTTAAGCAAAAAGAAACGATTTTCAATTTGAAAACCGTTTCTTTTTTATGCTTTATTTATTATCGTTTTCTTCCATGTTCTTTCTTGCCGTTGCAAGCATCAGCTTGATACGGTTTACCTGGTTAACTTCTGATGCCCCCGGATCGTAGTCAATTGCAACGATATTCGCATCCGGATATGCATGCCGCAGGGATTTGATAACACCCTTGCCGACAATGTGGTTTGGAAGACAGGCAAATGGCTGACAGCATACGATGTTGCTGGCACCGCTCTTTATGAGCTCAATCATCTCACCGGTCAGGAACCAGCCTTCACCGGTCTGGTTACCGATGGATACAATCGGGCGGGCATATTCTGCCAGAGTCTTAATATGTACCGGTGGATGGAACCGCTTACTCTTCTTTAAGGCACTGACTACCGGGTGGCGCAGTGCTTCGAGTGCAGCAATACCGAGGTTGCCATTTCTTGCAGACTTCTTCGTCTTGCCAAGATATTCGTATTTGTAATTGTTGTTGTAGAAGCAGTACTGGAAGAAGTCCAGCAGATCCGGCATAACCGCTTCGGCTCCTTCTGCCTCCAGAAGCTCTACCAAGTGGTTGTTGGCAGATGGGAGGAACTTAACAAGAATCTCGCCAACGATACCAACACGTGGCTTCTTTATATTTTCATTCAAAGGCACGTTATCAAAGTCTTTGACGATATCATGTACCAGTTTACTGAATCCGCGACCGCCGTTTTCCATACAACGGATGGCTGCATGCTCCCATTTGCGGTGCAGCTTATTGACAGAACCCTTTACTTTCTCGTATGGACGAGTCTGGTATACAACGCGCATGAACAGATCACCAATTGCAAGTGCCTGCATCGCACATTTAACCGTTTTCATATTCCATACGAAACCGGAGTTGTTCTCAAAGCCCTGTACCGAGAGCGCAATCACCGGAATCTGAGGATAGCCGGCCTTTGCAAGTGCACGACGGATAAAGCCAACGTAGTTTGTTGCACGACAGCCTCCACCGGTCTGTGTCATAATAAGTGCCAGTTTATTGATGTCATATTTGCCGGATGTGATGGCATGCATCATCTGACCTACTACGATCAAAGAAGGATAGCAGGCGTCGTTGTTTACATATTTTAATCCGGTATCAATGACTTCTTTTGTTGCATCCGGAAGAATCTCAATATTTAATCCCATATGTCGCATCGCCGGAGCCAATACATTGAAATGAATTGGGGAGAGCTGTGGTACCAATACGGTATAATCTTTCATATCCGTTGTAAATTCTACACGGTTATAATTACTTGGCATCGGACATGGTGTGAAGTTATGCTTTCTTCTGACATTGACTGCACTGATCAGCGAACGGATACGGATACGTGCCGCACCTAAGTTGCTGACTTCATCAATCTTTAATACGGTGTAAATCTTGCCGGAGTTTGTCAGGATATCGTTGACACAGTCCGTTGTAACGGCATCCAGACCACAGCCGAAGGAGTTTAACTGGATCAGTTCCAGATTCCTGCTTGACTTGACGTAGTTTGCAGCCTTGTACAGACGGGAGTGGTACATCCACTGATCGGATACGATCAAAGGACGTTCTACTTTGGCAAGATGAGCAACAGAGTCTTCTGTTAAAACAGCGATATCATACGAGTTAATAAGCTCCGGAAGTCCGTGGTTGATCTCCGGATCCAGATGGTATGGACGACCGGCAAGCACGATACCGAGTTTATCGGTCTTCTCCAGATAAGCGATCGTCTCTTCACCCTTTTTCTGAATGTCCGCTTTGACGGCATCTGCCTCTGCATAAGCAGCCTCAACCGCTTCGTTTATTTCTTCCTTTGTGACGTTTGTATATTTCGAGAATTCACGCAGCAGACGATCCTTTAATGCCTCTCTATTATCGAGTGCAAGGAACGGACGGATGTAGGTGACATCCGGTGCGGAAACCTCTTCCATGTTGTTCTTGATATTCTCTGCATAGCTTGTAACAATCGGGCAGTTGTAGTGATTGTTTGCGTCCGGTGTCTCGTTGCGCTCGTAAGGGATACAAGGATAGAAGATCGTCTTGATTCCTTGCTTCAACAGCCACATAACATGACCATGCGAGATCTTTGCCGGATAACATTCCGATTCACTTGGAATAGACTCGATACCAAGGGTATAGATGTCTCTTGATGACTTCGGAGAGAGTAGTACCCGGTAGCCGAGTTTCGTCAGGAATGTAAACCAGAACGGATAGTTCTCATACATGTTCAGGACACGTGGAATACCGATGATGCCACGGTACGCTTCACTTTCAGTCAGCGGTTCATAAGAGAACAACCGGTTGAATTTGTATTCAAATAAGTTCGGCATGTTGTGCTGGTTCTTCTTTAATCCAAGACCACGTTCACAACGGTTACCCGTGATGAACTGTCTTCCGCCTGTGAAACGGTTGATTGTAAGGAGACAGTTGTTCGTACATCCCTTACAACGCGCCATCTTTGTCTCGTAGGTGAGTGCTTCCATTGCTTCCTTGGAGAGCATGGTCGTCTGGTCACCTTCCTCGTAACGGTCTCTTGCAATCAGGGCTGCACCGAAGGCTCCCATGATACCGGCGATGTCCGGACGGATTGCTTCCCTGCCGGAGATAAGCTCGAAGCTTCGAAGAACCGCATCGTTATAGAAGGTTCCACCCTGTACGACGATATTCTTGCCAAGTGACTTCGGATCGGTCAGCTTGATTACCTTCAAAAGGGCGTTCTTAATAACAGAATAAGCAAGGCCGGCAGAAATGTCAGCGACGCTTGCGCCTTCCTTCTGTGCCTGCTTTACCTTGGAATTCATAAATACAGTACAACGGCTTCCAAGATCGATCGGGCTTTCTGCGAAAAGTGCGATCTTCGCGAAATCCTTCACATCATAATTTAACGATTTGGCAAATGTCTCAATGAAAGAGCCACAGCCGGAGGAACATGCTTCGTTCAGCATGACATTGTCGACGACTTCATTCTTGATCTTGATACATTTCATATCCTGACCACCGATATCTAAGATACAGTCCACTTCCGGATCAAAGAATGCAGCGGCAGTGTAGTGGGCGATTGTTTCTACCTCGCCATAGTCGAGCATGAGAGCAGACTTAATTAAGGCTTCTCCATATCCGGTAGAGCAGCCGGCTACAATCTCCACGCCATCCGGGAGTTTTGTATAGATATCCTTCATGGCACGCAGGGTTGTCCGAAGAGGACTACCATCGTTGCTGCTGTAAAAATCATAGAGCAGACTGCCATCCTCGGCGACAAGAGCGACCTTTGTGGTTGTGGAACCGGCGTCGACACCGAGGAAACATTTCCCCTTGTAGGTGGCAAGGTCGGAACGTAATACTTTATTTTTCTCCTGCTTTTTGATGAAAGCGTCGTAGTCTTCCTGCGATGCAAACAGCGGTGGAAGACGGTCTACATCCACAGCAATCTTAAGATCAGCAGTGAGCTTTCCGCTGATCTCATCCAATGTATAGTGTGTTTCTTCCCTTGCCTGAAGTGCTGCACCGACAGCCGCGAACAGATGCGAATGTCCCGGTGCGATAATATGCTCCGGT
>USFH01000153.1 GCA_900553925.1 uncultured Clostridium sp. | reverse complement strand
ATGATCGGTTCACCGCCTGGATATGTCGGACATGAGGACGGCGGACAGCTGAGTGAAAAAGTGCGGAGAAATCCATACGCAGTGATTCTGTTTGACGAGATAGAGAAGGCGCATCCGGATGTGTTTAATATTCTGCTGCAGGTGCTTGACGACGGACATATCACAGATTCTCAGGGAAGAACAGTGGATTTTAAGAATACGATTCTCATTATGACTTCCAACATTGGTTCCAGCTATTTGCTTGATGGAATTGATGAAGATGGAAATATTAAAGAGGAAGCACAGAAGATGGTAGAAAGTGATCTTCGTGGACATTTCAGACCAGAGTTTTTGAACCGTTTGGATGAGATTATCATGTTCAAGCCGCTTGACAAGGCATCTATCAGTGGTATTGTCAATCTGCTGCTTACAGATCTTAATAAGCGGATTGCAGATAAGGAACTGACACTGAAACTCACCGATGCAGCGATGGATCATGTTATCGAAGCCGGTTACGATCCGCATTATGGGGCGCGGCCACTCAAGCGTTATCTGCAGAAGAATGTGGAGACACTGGTTGCAAAGAGTATCCTGTCGAATGAGCTTCGTGCAGGCGATACAATTACGCTTGATTATGATGGCAATGCTCTGTATATCAAGAAGTAAGCGTAATGTGTGCTGGATAGTAACCTGAGATGTTGAATGCACATAGCATAAGTCGGTTGCGAGGCAGAAAGTAAAACGATGCCGGAGAGACATATATAATTATAATATAATGATACCGTCAATATGGGAGCAATCCTGTATTGACGGTATTTTTTTCGCCCGATTACGTGGGAACATGATTTCGTACAGCAATTCTTCCTAAGTATCAGACCGTGCGCATAGCTGCTCGATGTCAATATTGGAGCAAATGTCAGTATTTGAAGATGACTACTCAAACATGAAAAAATGTTATGAAGCTTGTTCGGAGTAAAGAACAAATAATATTATAGTTTGCTCCAATGCTTTTTTGCAATTTTTTGAATAAGTTGGAGCAATTGCGCAAGAAAACCGTATCTGCACCAAGATACATGGAACGACAAGGAAAAACATTAGGAGTAATTTATCCATAATCACAAAAAGACTCCAAAGCAAGCAGACGGCAAGGATCGGCGTTGGAGTATAATTAAGCGTATTAGTTATATTGCTCCTAAAAAACTTCAAAACAAGCCGGTGGCAAAAATCACTGTTGGAGTATAATTATTGTATTTGACATATTGCTCCTAAAAGGTTGTTCAGCCTACAAAAAAATGGTAAAATAAGTAAGGCAAAAGTGATGGGAGTTGCACATGAACAAGCCAGAAGGGCGAGGGTTGTGCAGCAATTCGTGCAAGTCGATATCGTATGGGAGTTGTGCAGAAATACCAATTCGTAAGCAGACCATTGGAGCATGTCGGCACTTAATGAGCTGGAACAGCGAATTTAGTACCGCTACATGCGGAAGTGAGCGAGAGCGCGTCTGCGTGGAATTGCGTATTCTGCATAACTCCTGTACAAAATGTAGATATACACAAATTGCGGAAAACTCCATGAAAGGAGACAAAACTATGTGGGCAAACGAAAGTGTATTTTATCAGATTTATCCGCTTGGCTTTTGTGGCGCACCATTTGAAAACGATGGGAAACTTGTGTCACGAATCAAGAAGGTAGAGGACTGGATTCCTCACATTCAAAAGCTTGGCGCCAACGCAATATATTTCTCGCCGGTGTTCGAGAGTGATACACACGGCTACAACACGAGAGATTACACGAAGATCGACTGCCGCCTTGGCACGAATGAGGATTTCAAGGAAGTGGTTGACAAAATGCATGCAGCAGGAATCAAGGTTGTATTAGATGGAGTATTCAATCATGTGGGACGAGGCTTCTGGGCATTCCAGGATGTACTGAAAAACCGCTGGGATTCCCCGTACAAAGACTGGTTTCATATCAGCTTTGATGGAAATTCCAATTATAACGATGGTCTCTGGTACGAAGGATGGGAAGGAAACTTTGACCTTGTCAAATTAAACCTTCGCAACGAAGAAGTAATCCAGCATATTTTATCCTGCGTCAAGGGATGGATTGATGAGTTCGATATTGACGGACTCCGTCTGGATGTGGCATATTGCTTAGATCACGATTTCATCCGCAGACTGCGTGCGCATTGTGACGGACTGAAGCAGGATTTCTTCTTATTGGGAGAACTACTGCATGGCGATTACAATGTATTTGTAAATGATGGCATGCTGCACAGTGCGACAAACTATATGTGCTATAAGGGCCTTTACTCAAGCTTCAACTGCATGAACATGTTCGAGATCATTCATAGTCTGCTGCAGCAGTTTGGACCGGAAGAATGGACTCGCTATAAAGGAAAACATTTCCTGTCCTTCGTGGATAATCACGATGTGACAAGAGTGGCAAGCATCCTGACGAACAAGAATCATCTGCCGCTCATCTACGCACTGGCATTTGGTATGCCGGGGATCCCTTGTGTATACTATGGAAGCGAGTGGGGGGCAGAAGGCAGAAAAGAAGAGGGAGATCCGTCTTTGCGTCTCAGCTATGAGAAGCCGGAATGGAACGAACTGACAGACTGGATCAGCAAGCTGGCAGAGGCAAAGAAGCATAGCGAGGCATTGAATTACGGTGGTTTCCGTTCGGTTGTACTCACGAATCATCAGTGCATCTTCGAAAGAAAATCCGAGCATGAACGCGTGCTTGTGGCAATCAATGCAAGTGACCAGCCATATACGGCGCATTTTGATGCCGGATGTGGAATGGCACAGGATCTGATTACCGGACAGCCGCATGATTTCGGAGGCGGCTCTGAACTTCCTCCATATTCCGCAGCATTCTGGAAGATGGAGCATTAATGACTGTGAAATTATATAAACACCATAGATAAGAAACATCTGCACATCCGGCAAGGGCGCAGGCTGATTTCTTCAACAAATAAAAAGTCTCGCATAAACTATACAGAAGGTGTATGTTTGCGAGGCTTTTTTATGGCAGTAAAAATCGTGATTGACGCCGGACATGGTGGATATGATGCCGGCGCTACGTATAATGGAAGACGAGAGAAGGATGATACGCTGGCACTGGCACTTGCGGTCGGTGAGATATTGGAGGCACAGGGATACGATGTCATCTATACGAGAACGGATGATGTCTATGACTCCCCGGTGCAGAAGGCACGGATCGGAAATGAGATCGGGGCGGATTTCTTTGTATCTATTCACCGGAATTCTTCTCCGTCACCGAACCAGTATAATGGTGTACAGACGTTAATCTATAATAATGCCGGACTGAAGGCAGTGATGGCGGAAAATGTGAACAACGAACTCGAACAGGTCGGTTACCGGAACATCAATGTCGTGGAACGACCGGACCTTGCGGTACTCCGGCGTACGAAGATGCCGGCAATTTTGGTAGAAGCCGGATTTATCAACAGCGATGAGGACAATAATCTCTTTGATACAAAGTTTTCGGAGACAGCGGAGGCAATCGCACGCGGCATCGACGAGACAATCCGGGATGCGGGCTATGCAGTGTCACAGACTGGAAATCGGGAAGGTGCGGTAAAGACTGCCATACAGAACGAAAAACGGGGAACTGCAACGAGTGCCAGTGTAGATGAAAATCGGAAAAATAAAGTATATGCCGGTACACAGGTGGTAAATGAGTATTACGGGATTTCGCGAACGGTTCCTGCATTGGCGGAAGAGAAACCGCAGACATCGACAGGTTACCAGATTCTGGTTGGAATCTACCGGACATTCGGTACTGCATCATATCAGGCAAACCGGTTTATCAATGCAGGATATGATGCGATGGTGTATGAGGATGATGGATTGTATCAGGTGCGCGTCGGGGATTATGAAACAATCGAAGATGCAATCATTGCACAGAGGGAACTGCGCGACCGCGGATACGATACGCTGATTGTGCATAAGGTATAAGCTTAGAAAAACAGCACTTAAAAGAAATGCTGCAATGTATGTAAATAAAATATTGGCAAATAAATCTTGGCACGATATCAGTTTTGGCATATATAAAATTATTGAAAACTGTTTAAAATTGTCGATAAAACTGAAAAATAGGTATTGACAACCATAGGTTTACATGATAAAGTATCAAACGATGAACTGCCGTAGACAGTAGGTGCCGAAAGGCATAAGCAGGTAAACGCCTACCGAGGAAGAATCGTGATGAACGAATTTTAACTCTCATACTGCGGTATGGGAGTTTTTCTTTTAAGTGCAGTTTCCGTTAATATTATAAGGAGGTGCAAGACTTTGGCTAAGATCGAGTTAAAACAGCCTGTCGTTGAGGAAATCAAAGAGAATATTAAGGACGCAAAGTCAGTAGTATTGGTTGATTACCGTGGACTTACAGTTGATCAGGATACACAGCTTCGTAAGTCAATGAGAGAGGCAGATGTCATTTACAAGGTATACAAGAATACCATGGTAAAGATTGCTATCGCTGGTACAGAGTTCGAGTCATTAAAGGACGAGCTCGAAGGACCTACAGCCGTTGTTATCTCTAAGACAGATGCAACAGCTCCTGCAAGACTGGCAGCTAATTTCGCTAAGGCGAACCCGGCGCTTGAGCTTAAGAGCGGTGTTGTTGAGGGTACTCACTACGACACAGACGGCATTAAGACAATCGCTACAATTCCTTCCAGAGACGAACTTATCTCTAAGTTCCTTGGAAGCATCCAGTCACCAATTACAAACTTTGCCCGTGTTATTAAGCAGATTGCTGAGAGCAAGGAAGCATAATTGGAATTATTAAGATTGGAATCTACAAACAAATTTAAATTATAATGGAGGATTATTATTATGACAACTCAGGAAATTATTGAAGTTATCAAAGGTTTATCAGTATTAGAGTTAAATGACCTTGTAAAGGCATGTGAGGAAGAGTTCGGCGTATCTGCAGCAGCAGGCGTTGTAGTTGCAGCAGCAG
>USFH01000152.1 GCA_900553925.1 uncultured Clostridium sp. | reverse complement strand
TGGCATTCATTCTGAATGGAATTGGCGCATCCGCACAATCATAAATGAGAATGTGTGCATGCATGTTTGCCAACCTTCGATACAATAATATGAATTGCACACATAATATAAGCCATCAACAGACCATTGGAGCACATCAGCACTTAGCGATTGGAGGGACAATTTGAAAAATTGTTTCTCCAGAGCTTAGTGTCTGTTATGTGCGGAAGTGAGCGAAAGCGCGTCTGTAGATGGCTTTATATTACTGTGTGCAATTCTTATTAAATTTTCATAGGTTGGCAAACATGCCTCTAGAAATCATTTGAGTAACCATTGAGGAATGTGTCAACTTCCTTCGCAGCGTCACGGCCTTCGCGGATCGCCCATACGACAAGCGACTGTCCACGGTGCATATCGCCGCATGTGTACACCTTGTCCACATTTGTCTTGTGCGCACCCGGAGCTGTCTCCACATTCGTACGTGCATTCAGCTTCACACCAAACGCATCCGCCACATACTTCTGTGTGCCGAGGAATCCGGCTGCAATCAGAATCAGATCACACTCGATCGTGTACTCACTGTCCGGAATTTCCTTCATGTTCATACGTCCGGTCTCCGGATCCTTCTCCCATGCAAGCTTTACGCATTTTGCTGCACAGACCTGACCGTCCTTGTTCTTCACGATCTCTTTTACTGTTGTCTCGTAGATACGTGGATCGTGTCCGAACTTTGCGATTGCCTCCTGCTGACCGTAATCCGTCTTCAGGACTTTCGGCCACTCCGGCCATGGATTATTTGCCGCACGTGTCTCCGGAAGCTTCGGCATCATCTCAAGCTGTGTCACGGCAACCGCGCCCTGACGGATGGATGTACCGACACAGTCATTTCCGGTGTCACCACCACCGATGACAAGTACCTTCTTGCCCTTGGCACTGACATATTTACCATCTGCAAACTTTGAGTTAAGCAGACTTCTCGTTGTTGTCTTTAAGAAGTCAACCGCGAAATAAATGCCCTTCGCATCACGCCCGGTTACCTTGATATCACGCGGATTCGATGCACCACACGCAAGGACAACGGCATCGTATTCCTCTAACAGCTTCTCCGCCTTTACGTTCTTCACCTTGGCATCTGTCAGATACGCTACCATCTCATCGCCCTTGGCAACTGCCGGATTCTGGTTGTTCTTTCCATTCGCGATTTCTGTTCCGGTCACGAACTCGATGCCTGTCTTCTTCAGGCAGTCGATCTTACGGTCGATGATCTGCTTCTCCAGCTTCATATTCGGAATACCATACATCAGAAGTCCACCGAGACGGTCACTACGTTCGAATACCGTTACCTGATGACCTCTGCGGTTCAACTGATCGGCGGCTGCAAGTCCGGATGGACCGGAACCAACAATGGCAACGCGCTTCCCGCTTCGTACCTTCGGCGGCTCGCAGTTCACATAGCCCTTCTCGTACGCATTTTCGATAATACTTCTCTCATTTTCCTTGGTGCAGACCGGCTCCCCATTGATATTACAGGTACATGCTGCCTCGCAGAGTGCCGGACAGACACGGCTTGTAAATTCCGGGAAGTTATTCGTCTTGGAGAGGCGCTTATACGCCATCTCCATATTTCCTGTATACACGTTATCGTTCCACTCCGGTACGAGGTTATTCAGCGGGCAACCGGACGCCATACCGGCGATCATCTTGCCATACTGGCAAAACGGCACACCACAGTCCATACAACGTGCCGCCTGTTTGCGCTGTTCTTCCATCGAAAGCGGCTCATGGAACTCGTTAAAATTCTTTATACGCTCAAGAGGCGGTACTTCCTTGCTGGTCTGTCTTTCATACTCCATAAATCCTGTACTTTTTCCCATAAGTCATACGCTCCTCTCTTAATGATTCTTGATTGCATAGAATGCTTCGATCAACGCCTGCTCGCTGGAAAGTCCCTTGACTTCCATCTGGCCGATTGTTGACATCATCTTCTTGTAATCATGTGGGATAATCTTCTTAAATTTCGGCAGGTACTCCTCGAAATGCTCGAGCACTTCCTTACCGCGCTTGGAATTCGTACACTGCACATGCTCCACGATCATGTCCTTCAATTCCATAACATCGTATTTATCAACAACAGACTCAACCTCGACCATCTGCTTGTTGAGCTTCATATAGAGGTCACTGTCCATATCAAGTACATATGCGATACCGCCGCTCATACCAGCCGCGAAGTTCTTACCGGTTGGTCCAAGGATAACAACACGACCGCCCGTCATATACTCACATCCATGATCGCCGACACCCTCAACAACAGCAGTAGCTCCGGAATTTCTGACACAGAAACGTTCTCCTGCCACACCATTGATGAATGCCTTACCGGAAGTCGCTCCATAGAGCGCAACATTTCCGACGATGATATTCTCGGATGCATCATAGCGGATACCATCCTGTGGGTAGACAATGATCTTACCACCGGAAAGTCCCTTACCGATATAATCGTTGCTGTCGCCAACCAGTTCCAGCGTGAGTCCCTTCGGGATAAATGCACCGAAGCTCTGTCCACCGCTGCCGTGGCATTTGACAACAAATGTATCCTCATCCAGAGTTGTTCCATATTTCTTCGTAATCTCAGAACCGAAGATCGTACCGAGTGAACGATTGATATTCGATACATCAATCTCGATCGTCTTCTTCTGCTTCTTCTCGAGTGCCGGCCCAAGTTTCTTCATAAGAACCGTCTCATCGACCGTCTTCTCAAGCTCGAAGTTATAAGGATTCTTATTTGCATAACTGATCTTGCTCTGTGCATCATTCGCAAACGGATTGTCTATGATACGGGACAGATCAACATTATATTCCTCAGCCATCTTGCCGGCCTTGATCAGGTCTGTTCTTCCTACCAGCTCATCCACCGTACGCACGCCAAGCTTTGCCATATATTCACGAAGCTCCTGTGCTGCAAACCGCATGAAATTCATGACATATTCCGGCTTACCCTTGAACCGCTTGCGAAGCTCCGGGTTCTGTGTAGCCACGCCGACCGGACAGGTATCCAGATTACATACACGCATCATGACACAGCCCATTGTTACAAGCGGTGCTGTTGCAAATCCGAACTCCTCCGCGCCGAGGATTGCCGCGATTGCAATATCACGGCCGGTCATCAGCTTACCATCGGTCTCTAGAATTACCTTGTTACGAAGGTCATTCATAATCAGCGTCTGGTGTGTCTCAGCCAGACCAAGCTCCCAAGGAAGTCCTGCATGATGGATGGAATTTGCCGGAGCAGCGCCCGTACCACCATCATAACCAGAGATCAGGATAACCTGTGCGCCTGCTTTTGCAACACCGGCTGCGATCGTGCCGACACCAGCTTCCGATACAAGCTTTACCGAGATACGTGCATCTGTATTTGCATTTTTGCAATCATAGATCAACTGTGCCAGATCCTCGATCGAATAGATATCGTGATGTGGCGGTGGCGAGATCAGACCTACACCAGGTGTTGAATGTCTGGTCTTGGCAATCCAAGGATATACCTTTCCGCCCGGCAGATGTCCACCTTCACCCGGCTTTGCGCCCTGTGCCATCTTGATCTGAATCTCTTTTGCACTTGTCAGATATTCGGAAGTAACTCCGAAGCGTCCGGAAGCAACCTGCTTGATGGCGGAACAACGGTTCACGCCATCTTTGCTTCCACGCATACGCTCTAAGCTCTCGCCACCCTCACCGGAATTTGACTTACCGCCGAGGCGGTTCATAGCGATCGCCATACACTCATGTGCTTCCTGTGAGATGGAACCATAAGACATGGCGCCGGTCTTAAATCTCTTTACGATAGAATCAACCGGCTCTACCTGATCAATCGGGATTCCACCATTTTCCGGATAATTAAACTCCATCAGTCCACGCAGATGGAATGCTTTTTCTTCATCGTCAATCGCTGCAGAATACTGCTTGAACAGGTCATAGTTGTCTGTCCAGGTTGCCTGCTGCAGAAGATGAATCGTATTCGGATTGTACAGATGCTCCTCTTTTCCGCTCCGCATCTTATGACTTCCGATACTCTCCAGACTTAAGTTTGTATACAATCCAAGCGGATCAAATGCAGAATTATGCAGCTCCTCTACATGACGCTGGATATCTTTGATTCCGATACCACCAACACGGCTTACTGTATTCGTGAAATATTTCTTCACAAATTCCTCGGACAGTCCGACTGCCTCGAAAATCTGTGAACCCTGGTAGGACTGCACCGTAGAAATACCCATTTTCGATGCAATCTTTACGATACCATGCAAAATTGCGCTGTTGTAATCATTGACTGCTGCATAGAAATCCTTGTTCAGGAAATGCGTATCAACCATGTCCTTGATCGTATCAATTGCCAGATATGGGTTGATTGCACAAGCACCATAGCCAAGCAAAGTTGCAAAATGATGTACCTCACGTGGCTCTGCACTCTCGATAACCAATGCAACAGAAGTACGCTTCTTCGTCCGGACCAGATGCTGCTGCATTGCAGATACCGCAAGTAGAGACGGAATCGCTACGTGGTTCTCATCGACGCCACGATCCGATAAAATCAGGATATTTGCACCATCCCGGAAGAATTTATCTGCCTCAACAAAGATTCGGTCGATTGCCTTCTCCAGGGATGTATTCTTATAATACGTAATTGGCACAACGGCGGCCTTCAAGTTCTCTGTGTTCAGGTTCTTGATCTTCAACATATCTGTATTCGTCAGAATCGGATTGTTGATGCGAAGCACCCGGCAGTTCTCCGGCTTTTCTTCGAGAATATTACCATCACGTCCAAGGTACACAGTCGTTGAGGTAACAATCTCCTCACGAATCGCATCAATTGGCGGATTTGTTACCTGTGCAAACAGCTGATGGAAATAATTAAACAATGGCAATTTCTGATGAGAGAGCACGGCAAGTGGTGTGTCATCCCCCATTGCTGCAATTGCCTCGGCTCCATTTTGCGCCATCGGAAGAATCGCAGTCTTAAACTCCTCATAGGTATAACCAAATGCTTTCTGCAGACGGCTTCGCTCCTCGTCGGAAAGCTCCGGCACACGCTCATTTGG